>CAZMPP010000245.1:0-4347 GCA_964568035.1 uncultured bacterium | reverse complement strand
AGTACCACCCCGTAGTCTTCGCTCGCGATTTGTTCGAGCGTGCGCGGTTTCTCGCGGAGTATCTCGTCAAAGCTTGATTCGCCAGTTTCTCCGAAGGAATTCATGGCCTCAAAAAGCGCATCGCGGTAATAGCTGAACGTCATGCGCTGGTCTAAGCGGGATCGACAGACAAAGCACGGGGCCACGATTGCGACGCTCCTTGGATCGCGTTCAGCAACCGAAACTGCCCAGCGCCCCAAGTCTTCGAACACCCGTCGGGTGCGGCTCGAGTGGTCTTGGAGACAAGCACTGGCGTACGCATCTGCGAGCGAAGTGCGAGCCGATGCAAAAAGACGGCCGAAAGACCCAGCCCGCTTCTCCAGTGCTTGCCAAACTTTACGCACCAGGTCGATTGCCGCAACATTAAGTTTGGTGAGTTCTTCCCGCTGTTGCCGTTGAAGTCTAACCAGTTCGTCGTCCGTTGGGGGTTCGCAAGATAGCACGGCACAAGCCGCGGCGAGGTGCACTGCGCGACCTTCTGCGCCTTGGCCGCCCAAGCTGAGCAGTGCAAAAAGTGCGACCAGCTCTTTGAAATGCCCAGCCACAGCTAGGGCGACTACACCGCTCGACCACGCAATGCCGCATTCTCGCAAGGCCTCACCGATCCAGAAGGCGCGTTTAGCACCCACTTTTTGCGCAGCCTTGAGATAGGCATAAATCTCGTTGCGAGCATCGCCTTCACGTTGTGTTAGTTCTCGCAAAGCTTCGTCTAACTGGGCTACGGAAACAGGCCGATCTCGACCGACAAGAGGATCGAGGAAGCGCTGCCACTGCCCGTTTCGTGCCTCTTGGACTAAGTCGCGCAGTTCTGCCACTGTTAGATTCTACTCACACCGATTTGGATTGTCCAGGCCCGTATGCTTACAGGTAAGGACACTTCGTCTGTTAGGAGTATGTAGTGGCAAACGAACATATGCCGTTGGCATCGGAAGGCTTGACCTTGACGGTGGCGCAGTACGCGAAACTCGCCGGCGTTGGGGAGGCGGTCGTCCGGGCAGAGATCGCTGCGGGACGTCTTCCACATCGAAAGTATGGAAGGCGTGGCTTGATCCGAATTCTGCGAGGCCCAGCTTTAGCCGAGCTCGGCTTTGACACGCGAAAGACGTTGGAGCCCGTCGAGGCTGCGGTCCAATGACGGTCCGAAATGATGGCTGCCGTCATCCCGATCCGGTAGGCATGCCATTAACGGAGTCGGATAGGGGCGCGGACAGCCGAGTTCACGACCAATGAACGAAGCCCCGCTCGGCAAAGCGGGGCATGACGTTGACAAAATTTATGTTCGCGAGCGCCGCGCTTCAGCTCCTCCAAAGGCTGAACGTTCGCGCAAGTCTTCGCTCAATAAACGCGTCGGTCTCGCTAAAAATGGAACGTTAATACACCCATCTCCCCGTAGGGGAGTCTATCGTTCCAATTCGCCGGGTATTAACGTTCCATTTGCCGCCGATCTTTGGCGGTTGCTTCACCTCGATCGTGCGCTGGCTGTTGCGCACTCGAATGGCTGCTATCGCGGCCGACGGATGCCGATCACGTGCGAGGACCTGGACCGCCATTTGACCGGCGAGATTGCGATCGCCTTCGGTGTGTTGCGAGGTAGCCACGCGTTGTTTGCAGTCCTCGACGTGGATGCGCTGTTTCGCGACCTGCTTGGGTTCATCAGAAAAGCAGCGGGCGCGATCGGTGGCGAGGACTTGGCGGCTGCGATTTTTTGCACAGGCGGCTCGGACGACGGGCGCGGCAAAGTCATCGTTACCTTCGCCCAGCCGGTCCCTTCGAACGATGCCCGTAAGCTGATTATGCGTCTCTTTGGGCGCGTTCGCGCTTCCGAGCCGGCTCAGGATCTCCCGAGCAATAAGCTTAGCGCCTATCCTCAGAAAAAGTCTGGCGGCGTTACACGGATTCTGGGGCGCAACGTCGCGCGGGGCGGTTCGCTTGAAAAGCCATTCTCGCTTGACGGCGAGCCGGGGTTGGCGCACGTTCGCCCGTTGGCGCCGGCCAAGCTCGCGGCAATTCTCGCAGACAGTGGCCCGAAAATCCTAGAGTGGGCGAAAAAACGGATCGAGACGGCATGGCTGCGGGTGGAAGGCACTGACACGCACTTCCGATGGATGATCGCGCTGGCTCGTGAGGCGATTCGGCTTTACGGGGTGCTGCGCGGACGTCCCGCCTATGATGAATGGCTCGACCACATCAAGGCCAAGTCGCCCGAGCTCTCCTTCGGATCGCTTAAGAACGCCGACCAGCGGAACGTGCTTGATCATGGTCGCGAGCGCGGCTGGCAGTACGCCTGCGAAAGGCCGAATGGGTGGGAACCTTTACAGTTGCAAATTCGAAAAGGCGTACCACGTGGCATTGTGCGGCTCTACTACGCGCTGGTCGCGTACGTACTGGAGAAAGGGCTGCGACCGTCGGGCTTCGGGATTGACTACGAGCGAATTGCCCTGCGGGCCGGCTGCTCAAAGTCAACGGCTTACAGGTGGGTACGCCGCGCTGAAGAGCTCGGCTTCATAGTTATTCACGATCGCGGTAGCCGGCGCGCAAAAGGCGCTCGCGGACAGTGCACTCGACTTGGGCTGGTTTGTCGTGGGCAAACCGTTGAGCAAGTGCGTGCCTCAAGCGGTTAGGAGAGTCGATCTGGAGTCTTCCCGCGCGAACCTCGGTAGCCGGATCAATGGGCCAAACGGGCCCGCGCTCGGAAAGGCGAGACTGTGGGAAGGGTAGCCAACTGAGGTGGCCGTACCGACTCATGCGTTAGGTGCCGCCGAATTCGACCGATGACCCTCTGGCTCGGCCCCAAGCCGGAAGGGCAGCGAGAGCCCGTTAAGCGGGCGTTCGTAAGCGAAGTAGCAACAAAAACTGCTCGTAAATGCAGGAATAGTGCCCTCACAACCAAAATAGTGCGTAAAAGACTACGAGGTTGCAATTCCCTAAGAGGGTAAAAATGAACGACGATCCGCTCACCAGATGGACTAGCATCCCAATCGCCAGCAAGCTTGGCCTTGCGTCGAGCATCATGGCAGGGAGCATCGAGGCTCATGCTTACGGGAAGCGTTTCGTACGATTTCCCAGGGCCCACGTTGTCGGTCAGGTCCGGTATGCAATCAATCAAGAAAAAATGGTCGAGTTCGCCGAACTGGATCCAACGTTTGATGCGGTCATGCGACGGCACCCTGGTGGGACGACCTCTTACGTTGCGCTCGTTGCCAACGGAATTCGGTTAACCCTCGCGCTGGTTGAGTCGACCGGCTCTGACCCAGAGCTGAATCTCTTTAGAGATCAAGAACAAGAGCGGCAAACTTCGTTCTTCGATGGTTTCGGGCCGTGCGTCTACACGCTGCTCTACGGTAATTTTGAGCGGATGCTCGGCCGGCCGACGTTTATTGGAATTCGTGCGTTAAACGGCAAGGGCGACTACCTTCCGGGGTACGTTGATCTGCTTGAGGTTTACAATGCAAACGCCACGCCGCCGCCAATCGAGCAGCAAGATGATCAAGCGCAGCCGCCGCGCCGCGAGCAAGAACGAGGAGACGACGCTCAGAACGAGCAGGCATGAACGCAGCGCCTTTCCCCGCTCGAATCAGAGAAGCACGCGAAGCGCGCATGATGTCTCGTGATGAGTTTGCCGAAACTGCCGGCACCTCTCGCCAACTTATCTATCGGTATGAAACCGGCGCTGTTACTCCACGGGCTGAAACGCTGCTTCGCTTAGGCGTTGCTTTAAACGTAAGCCCTGAGTTTTTCTTTGCCGAGCCGCCGCAACCTGAACCGTACGCCGCCTTTCTTCGAAACTTCGTTTCAAAGACAAGCAACAAGGAAATTGTCGCCGTGGAGCGTCAGATCCTCTGGATTCGTGATGCGGTGCGGTACATTGAGGAATTCGTTGTTCTGCCGCCTTTAGATTTGCCAGACTTCTCGGCCCCAAGTGATCCAAGAGAGATAGAGGTTGCGCAGATCGAAGCGGCTGCAACGGCTTTACGGCGGCATTGGGGCTTCGGCGATGGCGTAATTGCGAACATGGTAAAGCTCATTGAAAGCAAAGGCTGCATCGTCGTATCAGGCCTGGTAAGGAGTGCGGGTATAGACGCTTTCTCTGTTCCTACCAGGAGCGGAAGGCCGCTAATCGTTGTAGATTTTCACGAATCCCAAGCTCCGCGTCGCCGCATTGACATTGCGCATGAGTTAGGCCATTTGATCCTCCACCGGAACGTCGATAAGCGGTTTTTGCAAATGAACCCGGATACGCACCGACTGATCGAGAGTCAATCCTTCAGATTCGGAAGCGCGTTCTTAATGCCTGAAGCGACGTTTCGT
>CAZMPP010000244.1:0-4366 GCA_964568035.1 uncultured bacterium | reverse complement strand
TCCAGACCTCGGCCATGCCGCCGCGGCCGAGGGGCTCGAGCAAGCGATAGCGGCGTTCGCCATCGGGGGACTCGGCGACGACCAGCGATTTGTCGACCAGCGATCCCAGCAGTTCGAGCACGGCCTCTCGAGCCGCGTCGCGCTCGTCGCACACGACGCTTGCGGCGGCGAAGGTGAACCCGCGCGAGAAAACGGCACACCGGTAAAGCACGCGGCGCTCGTCGCCGGCGAGCAGATCGTAGCTCCAATCAATAAGCGCGCGCATCGTTTGTTGCCTCGGCCGCCGGTCTCGTCCGCCTGCGAGCAGCCGCAGCTCTAGGTGCTGGGCCAGATCGGCGATCGAAAGCGTGCGAACGCGAGCGGCGGCAAGCTCGATGGCAAGCG
Source organism: uncultured bacterium (assembly GCA_964568035.1). Lineage (GTDB taxonomy): Bacteria > Vulcanimicrobiota > Vulcanimicrobiia > Vulcanimicrobiales > Vulcanimicrobiaceae > Cybelea. The sequence continues at coordinate 3,982 of CAZMPP010000244.1, read as the reverse complement.
CGATGCCGTCAAGCCGTTCGCAGATGCCTTCAACTTCGGCAACATGTTTTTCCAAAGAAAATTCACGGTCGACGGCTCGAGCGCGGTCGGAGAAGAGCGCGACGGCGGCGGCGGCATCGAGCGAACCCAAACGATAGACGCGTTCCTCGGAAACGTCGAGCGGCTGACGGCTCGTAGCGAGAATCGAAACGTGGCGCGACCGTTCCAGAATGCGCGCGGCTATCTCCGCAACCGCGGCGACGAGATGCTCGCTGTTGTCGAGCACCAACAACAGATCGCGGCTTTCGAGATAGGCCACCAAATCGTCGAGCGATTCGACGCCCGGCGACGGCTGCGCCCCCAGGAGCGTCAGCAACGTGCCGGCGATGAGCGCGGCCTCGCCGACTGATGCGATGTCGGCGAGCCAAACGCCGTCGGGCTCGTCGGCGAGGCGCGCAGCCGCAACTTCCAGCGCGAGGCGCGTCTTACCGATGCCGCCGGCGCCGACGATCGTCACCAGGGCGCCCTCGTCAAGAAGCGCATCGATCCGCGCGACGTCGTCGTGGCGCCCGACAAAACTGGTGCGCTGCGGCGGAAGGTTGTTCGGCGGCGTCTCGAGCGCGCGCAGCGGCGCGAACTCGCTGCGAAGCCCTTCACCCATCGGCTGATAGACGCGCTCGGGATCTTTGATGTCGCGCAGCGGAAGCGTGCCCAATCGTCGCAGCGATATCCCGGCGGGGAGCGCGGCCATTGCCAAATCGGCAGCAACGCCGGTGAGCAGTATCTGGCCGCCGTGACAGGCGCCGAGCAATCGCGCGGTGCGATTGACGGCAGGGCCGAAGTAGTCTCCGGAGCGCTCGTCGGTCTCTCCGGCGTGGATTGCCATGCGAACCCGAAGGCCGGCGACAGCCTCAAAGTCTTCACTGTCGAGGCGGCGCTGTACGTCGATCGCCGCTTCGAGTGCCTCTTCGATCGTCCAAAAGGCGGCGCAAAATGCGTCCCCGATGGTTTTGAAGACGTAACCGCGCCGGGCTTCGATCGCCGCGCGAACGATTGCATCGTGGCGGCGCACGGCGTCGCGCATCGCGACGGCATGGCTCTCCCAACGCCGCGTGCTGCCCTCTATGTCGGAGAACAAGAAAACGACGACGCCGCTCGGAAGCGCACTGGCCTGCACGGCCGTATACTTCGACTCCATAGCCTCGCTACGCTGCGCGGTGAAATGACAACGGGGAGGCGGCACGGAAGGCGGTCGCGCTACGGAAGGAGGCACAGTGCCATGCAGTCGCAGCGGTCGAGAGAAGTTACGGTCAAGGTCAACGACGTGCGCGAACTCTTCGCGCAGCGCGCGTTCGACCCGTTTGCCGACGAACCCGAGAGCCTCGAAAGCATTGCCGAGATGGCTCGGCTCCCGCATTTGGTCGCGAAGCTCGATACGATACGGCTGCGCGTCCTCGTGCCGTCGGACGCGCTAACCCCGCAGACGGAGGGCCAGGTGCGGCGCGCGCTGGAGCGTTACTGCAGCCACGCCATCACCGAGGCGCGGCGCAAGCTGGCAGCGATGCGATGGGTCGGTCTGCGCACCTTTGCCATCGGCTTAGCGTTCTTCGCAATTAGCCTCGCGGCGTCTACCGCCGTGAACAAGATGCTTTTTATCCCCGATGCGCTGCGCACGCTGGCCTCGGAAAGCTTGATCGTTGCCGGCTGGGTGTTGCTGTGGCAGCCGCTCGACACGCTCGTCAGCGGTTGGTGGCCGCATTGGGAAGAAGAGCGCACCTTCCGAGCGATCGGAGCGGTGCCGGTTGACGTTAGCGGCTACTGAGTTGCGCGGTTTGCTAGACTTTGGCGGTGCGCGGACGCAGCCGGGTTACCGTCGACTGCTTAGCCAGTATGGAAACGAGCTCCGCGCGGCTCTTAACGTTGAACGTTTGGAAGAGCTGGGCGATCTGGTTACGTACCGTGTTCGGGCTTCGGCCGAGAACGCGAGCGATCTCCGAGTTGCGCCGGCCGGCGCGAACGAGCTCGAGAACCTCACGCTTTGCCGGTGGAACCAACTCAAGCGAAACGCACGACGCGTTGGTCACCTCGGTGATGCGGCGAGCAATCCAACTGTCGGCCCAGGGAGCGATCTTGCGCGTCGCGCGCTGCAGCCACCGCCGGTCGCGCGTAGTTTCGTAGAGGTGCAGGGCGCAAAGCGCCGCCCGCCAGCCATAATCGAAGTCCTCGAAAATCGACCACGCTTCCGACAGGGCCGCTTTACCTTCACCGCTGTCGCCGAGCCTGAGCCATGCGATGCCTTGCGAATAAGCCTCTAAGCCGCGCAGCCGCGGATCGGTGCCGTAGGAGAGCAGCGGAATAACCGAGGCGCTGAGCGAGCGGAAACGTGCTAGATATTGCTCGGCGATTGCGGGATTCTCGTCGGCAAAGAGTTCGGCCAGCACGAGCAGCGCGGAACGCTCCTCGCCCGCGACGTTCCACGAAAGACGTTGCGCCATATCGTGGGCCTCTTGCAATAACTCTGCAGCGAACGCGTTCTCGCCGGTATTCCGCGCCAGCGATGCGCGGTCGGCAAAACACAGCACGCTCCAATGCTCGGAGGGCGCGAAACGCGCGGCTGACTTAAAGCCGGCGAAGGCTGCCAGTTCGTTGCCTTGCAGTTCGTCTACCGCAGCGAGCAGGCGGGTGACTTGGAACCTCTCGAGCGCCAGACCGGGAGTCCACGGTAATGCTTCATGGATCGAGCGCACGCGGTCGGAAATTTCCCGCAGCGGCAACTCGCGACAAAGCAGAGCCAGCGTGAACAGCGCGTTGGCCCGGAAGTATTGGTCCGGAATATCGGCGACGTCGAGCTCGTCGAGCGCCTTCTGTAACTCATCGACTTGCCGGAGGATCTCGCCCCGGCGTAACGCGACCCACGAGAGCAGGATGTGTGCGCGCGCGCGGTTGTTCGCATCGGGGGACGTCATAGCGGGCCCGATTGCAATCTCGGCAGCACGATAGTCGTGCTGCATCCACGCGACGGCCGCCTTATAGTAGATGGCTTCGTCGTAGTACGGCTTCCCGGGTTGCAGCTTGGTGAGCGCGCGCTCGATCAGCCGGGCGCCGGCAACGAAGTCGCGCGTCGAACCCAGTGCGGCGCCTAAAAGCACATCGCGGGCGACGTGAAATTCATCGGGGACGGCGGGGAAATCCGAGAGTAGCCCGATGACGTCGACGTAACGGCGCTCGCGCAGCGCCAGCATGGACGCTGCAAGGGCCGCGTCCGGCGACGTATTTTCAGCAACAAGCAAACTACAGCGCTCATAATCTGCGGCCTTGAGGGCCTTATCAAATGCGCTGCTGTCGAACCTGGGGCGACCCGAACTAACGGCCGTCAACATGTTCCGATTCTCTTATTATAAGGGGAACGTCAAAAGGTCCCGGTGGCAAGCCGCCGGTTCCTCCCCCTTCGATGGGCCGCTGGCGCCCGCCTCTCGGCGGGCGACCGAATTTATTGCTGGAGTACCGGCTTCGGGATGCCGCCGCCCAGCGTATCGTCGGGACGACCCACCCGAGAGTGACCGTGCCCCGGAAGGCCGCCACCCATCGTATCGCCGTTGTGGTTCACTTTTCGATGCGCGGGCTTGGGGATGCCGCCGCCTAGCGTATCGTCGGGTCGACCGATCACCCGAGCGCCGTGTCCCGGAGGGCCGCCACCCAGCGTATCGTTGTTCGAGTTCATGATACGGCCGGCAGGTTTCGGTATGCCGCCGCCGAGGGTGTCGTTATGCCGAAGGATAATTCCGGCGCCGTGCCCCGGAGGGCCGCCACCCAGCGTGTCATTGTTAGAGTTCATCGTTCGGCCGGCTTGTTTGGGGATTCCGCCGCCCAGGGTATCCATCGAATGCATCGCAGCAGATTGACTCGCAGGAAGCATCGTTCCGCCGGCCATGCCGGCAGAACAGCCACCAAGTAACGAGCCGGAAATTGCAAGTGCGACACCAACGACTATCGTCTTAGTCAT
>CAZMPP010000243.1:0-4404 GCA_964568035.1 uncultured bacterium | reverse complement strand
GAATCGGATTGACGCGGGACGGAGGCGGGACGAGGGGAGCGCCCTGCGGGAAGCTCACGTCGAAGCTGCCGTCGCGATAGCGCGTCAACGTCACCGTGGCGTCGCTTACTTCGATGCCAAGCAAGCCGAAGCGGTGGCGGCTTCCCGGCAAGAGATCTCGCAGTGAATAGCGGATGGCGATTCGCCGCGCGCGTAAAACGGGCGTCGAGCCGCGATCGACGGCCACGTCCTGCAGCAAGATGGTGCCCCCGCCTACATTGAGCGTTCCGGCCGTTACGCCGTAACCGGCGACGCGCGGAACGACTTGAATCGCAAAGCGCAGCAGCTCGTGGCGCTGCGCGACCACGATCCCAACCACGGCTGCGGCGGCCAGCAGGCCGGTTGCAATGCGCTTGCGCACGTACCTTGGAGACTCTATACCGCTTGCGCCCTCAAGTGCCCCGCCGAGCTAGGCAGGTTCTAAAGCAAGCGTAATGCGAGCGGGCTGCGGAAAGCCGCTAGAGATCGAGGTTCTTTACGCTCTTGGCGTACTCGAAGATATATTGCTTGCGGGGCTCGACTTTGTCGCCCATTAAATCGGTAAAAATCTGTTCGGCTTCGACCGCATCCTCAACCGTAATCTGTTTGAGCCGCCGATGGCCGACCTCCATGGTCGTCTCCGCCAGTTGGTCGGCGTCCATCTCGCCAAGACCCTTATACTGCTGGATGGTGTAGTCTTTGCCGTCTTCGCCGACGATGGCTTTATATTCGGCCTCGTTAAACGCCCACCACTGCTTTTTCCCTTTGCGGAGTCCGTACAGCGGCGGCTGAGCGATGTAGACGTGACCCTCCTCGACCAGCGGCTTCATTTGGCGGTAGAAAAAAGTTAACAGTAGCGTGCGGATATGCGAGCCGTCGACGTCGGCGTCGGTCATAATGATGATCTTGTGATACCGGAGCTTCTGCACGTTGAACTCATCGCCAAAACCTGTGCCGAGCGCGGTGATCATCGTGCGAATCTCTTCGTTGGCCAGCACCTTGTCGAGCCGCGCTTTCTCGACGTTGATAATTTTACCGCGCAGCGGCAGAATGGCTTGCGTGTTGGGGTCCCGTCCGCCCTTAGCGGTGCCGCCCGCCGAGTCTCCCTCGACGAGGAAGAGCTCGCTTTCGGCGGGATTGGTGTTTTTGCAGTCGACCAGTTTTCCGGGAAGCCCGGAGCCCTCGAGCGCGTTCTTGCGGCGCGAGAGATCGCGCGCCTTCTTGGCGGCGTCGCGCGCCCGCTGCGCTTGCATGCACTTTTCAATGATGATGCGCGCGTTTTTGGGATTCTCTTCCAAAAAGAAATCGAGTCGCTCGGAGACTAAGCCCGCCACGATGCTGCGAACGCGGGCGTTGCCCAGCTTGGTCTTGGTCTGTCCCTCGAACTGGGGATCCTGAAGCTTGACCGAGACGACCGCAGTCAGGCCTTCGACGATATCGTCGGTCGAGAGCGAGTTATCCGCCTCCTTGAGCATGCCGCGTTTGCGCGCGTATCCGTTGATCGTCGTCGTCACCGCCTGGCGGAAGCCTTGGAGGTGCATGCCGCCTTCGATCGTGCCGATGTTGTTGGCGTACGAGAATATCTGGTCGGCGTACGTGCCGGTGTACTGCATCGCGACCTCGACGTCGACCCCGTCGCGTTCGGCATGGGTGGAGATAATAGGGTGCAGCGGGTCTTTCTTCTCGTTGAGCCACTCGACGAACGAGACGATGCCGCCTTCGAACTTATAGTTTCGCTCGCGCACCGTCTCACCGCGCTCGTCGCGAAGCGTAATCGAGAGACCGCGATTGAGGAACGCCAGCTCGCGAAGCCGCTTCTGCAGTATATCCCAATGGAACTCGGTGACTTCGAACATTTCCGTGTCCGGTTTGAACCACTGCAACGTCCCGTTGCCGTCGGCTTTTCCGAGCTTCTTGAGCTTTTGCACGGTGAGGCCGCGCTCGAACTTCATCTCCCAAAGGTATCCGTCGCGCTTGACGTGGGTGACCATCCATTCGGAGAGCGCGTTGACGACGGAGATGCCGACGCCGTGCAGGCCGCCCGAAACTTTGTAGCCGCCCTTGCCGAACTTTCCGCCGGCATGCAGCATCGTCATGACGACCTCGACGGCCGGAAGCTTCTCCTCCGCGTGCACGTCGATCGGAATGCCGCGCCCGTCGTCTTCTACGGAACACGAGGCGTCGGCGTGGAGTACGACGCGAACGTTGTGTGCGTAGCCCGCCAACGCTTCGTCAACGGCATTGTCCACGGCCTCGTACACGAGTTGGTGCAGACCGCGCTCGGCGGTATTTCCGATGTACATGCCCGGGCGCTTGCGCACCGCCTCCAGGCCGCGTAAGACTTCGATTTGCTCGCCGGTATAGTTTGTGGACATTTATCCTTTCGTCGTTCCGTACAAGAGCTCAGCAAGCTCGTCGCCCAACACGTTGCGTACCGTTGCCGGTATGATCTCTTCGGGCGATAGCTCGCTTTTGAGCAGGACGTACGAGCTCGCGATCGAGCGTTCGCGCCCGGCGCGCGAGAGACGCTTCGCAGCCCGGGCTTGCGCGAGCGTCGCCCACCAGCGCGTAAGCAGCCGGTTTCGTACGCGTTCGTACTCCCTTTTCTTTAACCCATCGATGAGTGCCGCCGTTCCAGCGAAGCCGAGCCACGGCGCCTCGGAAACCAGCCGCGCCACGGCCGCCGAGCGCTCGTCCTCCAGCGTCGCCTGACAGGAGGCGCACGCAGCGGCCGAGCGCGGGCTTATGAGCGCCGCGCAGACGGAGCACTCTTTCCACCCGGCTCGACGCTTGGCCCGCCCTTGCCGCTCCACGGCCTCCCGGAAGCGCTCCAGCGCCTCGCCCGGGCTGGATGCCTCGAGGTGCGGCTCCGGCGCGGCTAAGGCCGGCGGTGGCCCGGACGGCGGTGCGGCCCGGCCACGCGTCGGTTGAGGCCCGATGCGGAACCGTAGTCGCTCGATCCCGGCACCCGGCGCGCGAGCGGCGACGAGACGAAGAATCTCGAGCGCTAGAAAGCTCAGCTGGTGGCTCCAGGCGCTGGAGCGCGCGATTACGAGCAGCGTTTTGTCGTCGATCCGCGCCGGATAGGAATTTTGCGCGATGCCCGGCCCGACGATCTCGCCCCAGGCGGCCTCAAGCAGCGCCAGCGGCCCGTCACCGCGCGCGTCCGGCGCCCACTGCTTCATCGCGCGCGATAGCTTCAGCAAAGCGCACCGGCGTAGACGACGGCATCGCGCACGCGCGCTAGCCGCGCGCCGGCGGGAAGCCCCAACGGAGCGTGCGTCGCCGTAACGAAGGCTTGTTCGTAGCCGGAGATCTCGGCTAGAAATGCGCTGCCTCGCTCTTCGTCGAGCTCCGAGAGTACGTCGTAGAGCAGCAAGAGCGGCGCTTCCCCCGCGCGTTCTTTCATGACGTGATATTCGGCAATCTTGAGGGCAAGCACCGCCGTTCGCTGCTGTCCCTGCGAACCGTATGCCGCCAGCGCGATGCCGTTGACGCCGAGCGCGAGGTCGTCGCGATGCGGCCCGGCGACCGCGCTTTTACGCAGGCGCTCGGCCTCGGCAACGCTACGTAAGCGTAGGGCGAATGCCGCCCCGATTGCTTCGGGCGCCGGCGACTCTGAGACGACGTCGGGATCGTAAGCGACGTCGAGTTGTTCGGCCGGCGCAAACCGCGCGTGCGCGCGTGCGGCACGCTCGGACAGCTCCGCGACGAAGCGCCCGCGCGACACGACGATGCGCGTGCCGGCGTCGATCAGCGTCGCGTCGTAAACCTCGAGAAGCTCGGCGTCGGGAGCTACCGTACCCCGCAGGAGCGCGTTCTTTTGCTGGAGCGCCTTTCGATAGCGCGCGAGCTCGTGGTAATAACCGGGCTCGGTTTGCGAAAGTGCGCCGTTGAGGAAAGCGCGCCGCGTTCCCGGCGGTCCGCCGGCGAGTTGCAGATCGATGGGCACGAACGGCACGACGCGTATCCGTCCGAGGTAACTCGCGTAACGCACGGCGCTTCCGTTCACCGTATACGTTTTCTGCGTGCCGCGCCCGCCGCGCTCGATCGTACAGGTAAGATCGACGCTGCCGGCGCGCATTGCCGCTTCACCGTAGAGAACGGCGCGCGTGAACCCTTGACGAATCGTGTCGGCATCGCGCGCCGTACGAAAAGACTTGCCGGTGCCCAGCATCGCGATCCCTTCGAGGAGGTTGCTCTTGCCCTGTGCGTTATCGCCGACGAACACGTTCAGTCCGGGCGCGGGCTCGATCTCCAGTTCGGCGTAGTTGCGAAAATCCGAGAGCGTCAGGCGCCGGAGGAGCACATCATTGCCGCAGCGGCATGAGCACGTAGAGTTGCTGTCCGCTCTCGAGCGGCTCGAGCGGGCGAATCGCTGCCGGC
>CAZMPP010000242.1:0-4416 GCA_964568035.1 uncultured bacterium | reverse complement strand
CCCAACCTCACCCTTGGCCGTCGAAATCGTCTTGCCGTTGTCGCGCACCTCGCGCAACGCGATGTCCGCGGCGCGTTCGCCGATCAACTGTGCCATCTTATAAACGATCTTGGCGCGCCGCGAGGCCGCCATCGTCGGCCACTTTCCGGTATCGAAAGCCTTGCGCGCCGCGGCGACGGCCGCATCGACGTCTTCGCGCGTCGCGTCCGCAACGTCGGCGATCTTTTCGCCCGTAGCTGGATTGCGATCTTCGTAGGTCGAGCCGTCGGAAGAATCGCGCCATCCTCCGCCGATCAAGAGTTGGGTGCGCGCTAGGGTTGCGGTCGTGCTCATGCTCCTGGCTTCTCCTCGACGCGTTCGAATACCGTTGCGATGCCTTGACCGACGCCGATGCACATCGTCGCCAGCGCGTAACGGCCGCCGCGGCGGCGAAGCTCGTGCAGCAGCGTCGTCGTGATTCGCGCGCCGCTGGCGCCGAGCGGATGACCGAGCGCGATCGCGCCGCCGTTTACATTCGTCAACGAGGGAGCGAGCTGAAGCTCGCGCATGCAGGCGATTGCCTGAGACGCGAACGCCTCGTTGATTTCGATCAGGTCGAGATCGCCGGTGGCGATACCGGCTCGCATCAGCGCTTTTCGCGTTGCGGGAATCGGTCCGAGTCCCATGACGTCGGGCGCGACGCCGGCCGAAGCGGAAGCGACGAAACGCGCCATCGGCGTCAAGCGGCGGCGTCGCGCGGCTTCGGCTTCGCAGAGAAGCAGCGCGGCGGCACCGTCGTTGATTCCCGAAGAGTTTCCCGCCGTTACCGTTCCCCCCACCTTGAATGCAGCGCGCAAGCGCGACAGCGCTTCGAGCGTCGTTTCCGGGCGCGGATGCTCGTCGCGCGTCATCTCCGTTTCGTTACCGCGGGCGTCGCGCACGATAATGGGGACGATCTCGTCGGAAAACGCCGCGCGCTCGGCGGCGGCCGCGCATTTCGTCTGAGAATCGAGCGCGAAGCGATCCTGCTCTTCGCGAGTGAGATTGTAGAGTTCGGCCACACGCTCGGCGGTTTCGCCCAGCGAAATCGTCCATTGCTCGGGCATCTTTGGATTAACCATGCGCCAGCCCAAAACGGTATCGAAGAGGCGTTGGTCGCGGCCGAACGCGGCGGCGCTTTTCGGCATCACGTACGGCGCACGCGTCATCGACTCGACGCCGCCGGCAATCATCATCTCTCCATCTCCGAAAGCAATCGCGTGGGCAGCCGAGTCGATCGCCGCAAGACTGGAACCGCACAGCCGGTTGACGGTAACTCCCGGTACGTCGATTGGAAAGCCGGCCAGTAGGACGGCCATGCGTGCCAGGTTGCGATTGTCTTCGCCGCTTTGGTTCGCCGCGCCGAAATAAACGTCGTCGATAGAGTCGGGCGTAATGCCGGTACGTTCGACGAGCGCCCGAAGTACGTGTGCCGCCAGATCGTCGGGACGGACGCCGGCGAGCCGGCCGCCGTATCTTCCGATCGGCGTGCGCACCGCGTCAATGATCCAAACTTCCCGGCTCATGCTTCCTCCGGTTGGGCCGCTTCGAGGTCGAGCACCCACAGCGAACGGTGCGGCGCGAACTCCTCACCTTCGGCTTCGGCGAGCCGGCTAAGAATGCGCGCGACGCGCGCCCCGCCGATTTCCCGCCCCCAAGTAACCGGACCCGATGGATAGTTTGCGCCGAGGCGCATCGCCGTGTCGATATCTTCCGGAGTCGCGACGTGTTCGGCGATGGCAAACATGGCTTCGTTGACGACCGAACCGACCGTTCGCCCCAAAAAAAGTCCGGGCCGATCCTCTACCAGGACCGTGGCCTTACCGGCCAGCGCAAAAATCTCTTGAGCTAGCTCGAGGGCATCGTCGGAAACGTCTTCGCCGTCGACTATTTCGACGGCTTGCTGCCCGTCGAGCGATCCGAGAATGCCGTAGCCGACGAGCCGCTCGGGATGGCGCAGATGCGCGGCGCACGCCGCAAGATCGGTTGCATATGCGTCGGCAAAGATCACCGAGTCCGGGCCGAGTGCGGCATCGATCTCCTCGAGCATCTCGCGGCGATCGGAAGAGCCGTCGCCGACGTCGATAACGACGGTCGCATCGGGTGAGAGCTGATCGATGAACTCGTCGTTCTCGATTCGCGCAATCTCCGCGTTGGCCGAGCCCAGCGCTTCGCCGAGTTCGTCGGCCACGCCGCCGAAACCAAGGATCGCAATCAACTCTCCGCCGGCATCGCCGCCCTCAGCGTCGGCCTTGGGTTCGAAGCGCTGCGCGCGGCCGTTGCTGTATTGATAGAAGCCGGCGCCGCTCTTTTTTCCGAGCAAGCCCTGCGCGACCATCTCGCGCTGCAGCTCGACCGGTGCCAAACGTTTCGCTCCGGTTCGCTGGTACACCGATTCGCTCGTTGCTAGGTTCACGTCGAGCCCAATGAGATCCATAAGCTCGAAAGGCCCCATGCGAAAACCCGCGCCGCGTGCGAGCGCATCGAGCTCGGCCGCCGACGCAACGCCACGCTCGAGCGCGCGTAGTGCCTGCAGGTAATACGGGCGAGCCACGCGGTTAACGATGAAGCCTGGGGTGTCGGCAGCGAAGACGGCCGTCTTCCCAAATCGCGCCACGATCGCCACGGCACGTTGGGCCGCCTCGTCGCTGGTTTGGTCGCCGCGAACGATCTCGACGAGTTCCATGCGCGGTGCGGGATTGAAGAAATGCAAGCCGAGCACGCGCTCGGGATGCGGCGTGACGTCGGCCAGCTCGTCGATCGATAGCGACGAGGTGTTCGAGGCCAGCAACGCGTCCTTGGATAGCGACTCGGCGAGCGCCATAAAAACCTCGCGCTTGAGCTCGAAGCGTTCCGGAACGGCCTCGACTGCAAGGGCCGCGTCGCTGCGAAGCGGTACGCGCTCGATCCACTCGATGAGGTCGAGCGCCGCGGTTGCTTCCAACCGGCTCGCCTCCCGCTGCAGGTACTCACGTCCGCGCTCTCGCGCACCCGTCTGCGGCTCGACGAGTTCGACCTGGAAGCCGGCGCGCGCCCCGACCAACGCGATGCCCGCGCCCATGGTTCCACCGCCGACTACAAGCATGTGCTCCGCCATCGCGCCGTGCTTCGAGAAAGGAAGCGCAAACGCTTCGTCGGTAGATTCGGCCATGGAAAGGCCGCTGTGGCGCGTGCGCGCGTCCGTCTATCTGGTCGACTCACCGCACATGCGGCTGCGTAGCGACGAACTCGAACTGCCCGACGGTACGATCGTTCCCAACTATTTCGTGCGGGAGTCGCGAGGTTTCGCGACGATCCTCGCGGTGACGCCCGACGAGCAGGCCGTTTTGGTGCGGCAATACCGCTACGGCTCCGATGCGATTCATCTCGAGCTTCCCGCCGGAATGCTTTCGGACGACGAGGACCCGCGCGCGTGCGCTTTGCGAGAACTCGCCGAGGAAACGGGATACGGTGTTGAGAGCTGCGATCTTATCGCCGAGTTCCTGCCCGAGCCGGTGCGCTCGACTGCGCGCGCCTATGTCTTCGTCGGTGCGGGCGCCCGCAAGTTTGCCGAGCCTAAGCTCGACGCGACCGAGCACCTCGAAGTCGAGGTCGTGCCGCTGGGGAGCCTGCGGGCTATGCTGGCCGACGGACGGATCGATGCGGCCGCCTCGGTCGCGGCCGGCTACCGCGCCTTGGAGCACCTCAAGCGCCTCTGAAACCTCCGCGGTCAGGGGTGGTAGATACGGATATGCCGGTTCGTACCAGGTTCACCATGCACCCGATGCTCGCGCTCTTTCTCAAGCTAACGGCGCTCGTGACGATCGGGATCGTGCTGCTCGTCGTCGCCGCGTTTCTATTGAAGATCGCGATCCTAGCAGCGATCGTCGCGGCCGTCGCGGTCGGCGGATACTTCCTCTATAATATGGTCCGCCGCCGCCACAAGTACCCGGTCATCCGCTAGCCGCCGGCCGCTCCCAGCCATTCCGCCAGAGCTGCCTGGACGCAGGCCGGCTCTTCCATCATTGGCAGGTGGCCGCTCTGCTCGCAGACGGCCAGGCGCCCGCGCGGAAAATGGCCGGCCACCGCCCGGGCTTCCGCCATCCCGATCACCGCATCCAGCGCCCCGGCAACCATCACCATCGGCAGGTCGAGGTCCTCGGCGATATCCTCACTCGATACGCGCATGGCTAGACCGCGCAGCGTCGCCACAACGCCGGCCGGCGAGTTTTTGCGAGCGATTGCGTATGCACGCTCGGCAACGGCCGGCATTGCGACGCGCGTGTGCTCCGATAGCATTCGCGGAAGATACGCGCTGACAACGGGTTCGATGCTTTGCTCCGACTCGACGCGCGCGGCTAATCCGTAACGCACCGATGCCTCTTGCGGCGTGTCGGCGCGCAGCCGGCTCGCGATCAA
>CAZMPP010000241.1:0-4430 GCA_964568035.1 uncultured bacterium | reverse complement strand
ACAAGATGCAGCCCGGCGAGGCTCACGATCCCCGCGAGGTGCACTCCGCCGGAACGATCGTCAGCATCGACGACGACAAGAACCTGTTGAGACTAAAGACCAAAGCACCGATAGAGCGGGCTCGCAAGATAAACGAACTGATTCCGCCGGGACCGCCCCCCACCGCGGTCCAGCGAAATGCGCTTAAGCGCATCGCCACGGTTCTTTGCGCCGAGCGTCTGCGCGAGCAGAATCCCGCCACGTTCGATTTGCTTTCCAATTCCAATCCGCGTGTCCCCGGAATGTCCGTGCTCCAGCCCGAGACGGTGAACGCGGCCGGCGTTTCCAGCGTCGTGTCGGAATTGGATGATAGTTATCTCTTCATTCAGGGACCGCCCGGAAGCGGAAAGAGCACGGTCGGCTCGCAGGTCATTAGCGACCTGCTGGAAAGCGGCGCACGCGTTGCGGTGGCCAGCACGAGCCACGCGGCGATCCACCACCTCTTACGCAAAGTCGAAGCGTGCATGGTGGAGCGCGGACGGCGTTTTGTGGGCTTGTACAAACACAGCAAGAATAACCCAGGGTCAGAGTACCGCTCCCTCTTGCCGTCGCCGTGCATACTCTCGGTGGCCGACAACGATCCGTTTGAGCAAGGGGAGTACGAGCTTGCCGGTGGTACCGTATGGCTCTTCGCAAGAGAGCAGCTCGCAGGTGCTTTCGACTACCTCTTCATCGATGAGGCCGGACAGGTGGCGCTCGGCGATGCGCTGGCGATGTCCCTCTGCGCGCGCAACATCGTACTTCTGGGCGACCCATCGCAGCTGGCACAGGTTAGTCAAGGGCGGCAGCCGCTCCACGCCGGTGACTCGGTGCTCCAGCACCTGCTCGGCGACGATCAGACGGTAAGGCGCGATCGTGGGATCTTCCTCGACGTGTCGCATCGCATGCAGCCGGAGATATGCACCTTCGTCTCCGACGCTATGTACGACGGCCGGCTACGGCCCGCGATCGGCACTGAGTTGCATCGCGTTCGTCACGGAGACGACGAACGCGCCGGTCTTTACTTCCACCCCATGGAGCACGGCGGTAACGGCGCCAGCTCTGAGGAGGAAGCCCAGTACGTCGTCTCGCAGCTCGTTGCTCTGCTGCCCGGTGGCTGCGTGACCGATTCGTGGCCGCGCAACTTGGCGGGCATCGAGCGACCGCTTGAGGATAGCGACGTTATCGTCGTAACCCCCTACAACGCGCAGCGCCGGTTGATTAATCGAAGGCTTATTGAAGCCGGACTCTCCTCGGTGCGAGTCGGTACAGTGGATAAGTTTCAAGGCCAAGAGGCGGCCATCGTTTTCTATTCGATGGCGACCTCGAGCGGCGAAGACCTACCACGTAATATGGGCTTTCTATTCGATCGCAACCGATTCAACGTGGCCATCTCTCGAGCGCGTGCGGTTAGCGTGCTCGTCTGCAGCCCACGACTCCTCGATATTCGCTGCCACACCGCCGAACAGATGGCTTTGGTAAATCTGCTGTGTGCGTTCGACGAACGGGCCCTCAGATGGAGCGACTTGCAAGAATCTCCCGCGCCGCCCGCTCTCCGCTCTGTACCGCGCCATTGATATAGCCCTGCCAGTTGTAAGACGTCTGCTCGCCGCAAAAATGCACGTTGCCTTCGGGACGGCTCTCAATACCAGCCAGCGTGGTGTACTGCCCTAACTTATAGTAAGAGTATGCGCCGCGTGTAAACCGGCTGCCGATCCAGAAATCCTGATACGCACGGCCGTTGAAGGCACGCTGCGCGCCGGGCAGCACCGGCTCGAGCGACGCCAAATACTCTCGCGCGGTTGCGAGCGGCGCGGCGCCGTGAACTTCGCCACGATAATGCGCGCCTTGCGATCCACCGGGAAAGCAGACCAGCATGCCGGCCTTTCCGCGCTGACCGATGCTGATGTCCCAAGCATCCTGGAAGGCCGCGTCGGCGTAGGCCGTTCCACTATATCGCTCTTCGAACCAATAGCTCTTGTCGAACTGAAGATGGACTTTGGCGTTCGATCCGAGATCGAGATCGGCAATCGCCCGCCGTTTGCGTTGCGAAAAGCCGGCCCGTCTGCAGTCCACGAGCCGTAACACCGTAAACGGAATCGAGAGCACGACGACGTCCGCCCGCACCGCTTTGGTCGTTCCGCTTGCCTCAAAAGTGCATTCGTACGAGCCGTCGGTGCGGCGCCCCAGTGCTTCCAACGACGTTCCCAAACTCACCGTTTCCTTCGGAAGGCGCGCGATCATCCGTTCGACCAATTGATCGTTTCCACCGTCGATGGTGTAACGATCGTCTTCGCCGGTTCCCGAAAGATTTAGGACGGCGCGGCGCATTCCCGACAGCAGAAAAATTAAGTTGAGGGAGCTCTGCTCGCTCGTCTCGCCACCGTATTCGCTCAGACAGGCCAACCGCAGCAACGTTCCGATCTTCGAGTGCGAACCGCCGCGCACGTTCTTATCGAGCCAAGCGTCGACGCTCGTGCGATCCAGCTCGGCGCCTTGCGACGTGTGGCGGAAAAACGTCGTCGGGTAGCCGGCGGCGCGCGCCGCGCGCCGCAGCGGCCCGTAGACCCAGCGGTCGTAATCGTCGACGGCCTCACGTACGCTGTAACGCTCTCCGGAAATCATATACGTATCACGCGCGTCTTTCGGATAGAGCGCGTTAAGATCGGTCAAATGTAAGCCGAGTTCGGCGGCGAGACGGCGAACGTGACGGTGCGTCGAGGCAATCAGTTGGCCGCCGTGCTCGCTAATCTGATCGTCGTCGAAAAATCCGCGAAGCGTCCAAGTTCTACCGCCGGCGCGCCCGTTGGCCTCGTAAATGCTACAGTCAAGACCGGCCTGGTGCAGCCGGTAGGCACACGTCACTCCCGCAACGCCGGCGCCGATAATGACGATGCGCGGTCTTCCTCGAGGCCGCCTTGCCGGCGCTAACGTCGTTGGGATCGACTCTGCTGGAGCCGCGCACCCCGCCAGCGCGAGCGAAGCCGCAAGTCCGGCCAGAAAATCGCGGCGCGCCGGGTCGTCGCGGTTCGCTCTGCGTTCGCCGGCCTGTGCGGCGACGCGTTGCGCAAAGATTCCAATCGGACTGCGGGCCATATCAACAAACCACCAGGGCGTGCTCTTTGACGAACTTCCTCCAGGACTTCCTCCCACTCGTAGCCGCAAAGCGGCTGCGGCAGGCGATGAGGATATGCGCGCTTACCAGCGCGTCGCCTAGCGCTCGATGAGCGGGAAACCATTCACCGGTTCGACCGTCGATGTCGAGGAACTGCCGGAGCGTCTGATTCTTATGATTCGGTGCTTCGGGAAAGAGAGCGCGCGCAAGGCGCATCGTGCAGAGCGCCTCGGCCGCAACCGACGGACCGACGAACGACAGATCGAAGCGCGCGCTGTGCGCGGCGACGATGCGGCCGCGGCAGAGCCGGCGCGCATACTTGAGCGCCGACTTGAGGCTCGGGGCACGGGCGACCATCGCGTCGGTGATGCCGTGGATCGCCGTCGCCTCGGCCGGGATCGCGCGGCCGGGGTTCACTAGCGAGCTCCAACGCGCGACGATCTGGTCGCCCTCGATTTCAGCGCAGCCGATCTCGACGACGCGGTCGGCCACCGGACTGAAGCCGGTGGTCTCGACGTCGATCACACAATAACGTTCCCCGCGCATGGCGCCAGGCTAGAGGGGCCGCGTGCCACCTGTATGGCATTGTGGGATCCGCCCCTCAGGGGCCGGGGCGTATCTCCATCCAGTTGCCGGGCTTGGCCAGTGGAATGAACCAAAGCGCGCGTAGAGCGCATGCGCGTTACGCGTCGCCAAGGTCCAGCGCCGCACGCCGCGCAGCCGTGGGTCGGCGAGTACCGTCTCCATCATCCACACGCCGAGTCCGTTGCCGCGATACTCCTCGTCCACGATGACGTCGCAGACCCAAGCAAAGGTCGCATAGTCGGTTACGACGCGCGTCAGTCCGATCTGTCGTTCGTGCGACGTATCGTAGAGTCCAAAACATCGGGAGTTGCGCAACGAGGCTTCCGTGCTTTCGCGGGTGCGTTCCGCGGCCCAATAGCTGGTGCGCATAAGTGCTACGATTCGATCGAGATCGAGACGCGCGGGATCGGTGCTAATTTCATAACCGCCGCGCCGCGCTTCATATATTGCGTCGTTCATCATGCGGGCGCGACCGGCGCGCCAACGATCGCGCCGGTCGCACCGAGCGTCACTACATCGGAGATAGCGAGAGCGTATCGGTATTGAGCGAGTAGTTACCGGCCCCCACCAGGTTGTTCGGACTGGCGCAGATTACGCTGTTCTGCGTACCGTAAACCACGACAAGGTTTGCAGGACCGCATTGCACTTGCACCAGTTGGTAGTTGGAAAGGAATGTCGATCCCGGCGAGTTCGGCTCGACCTGATAGGAGTT
>CAZMPP010000240.1:0-4436 GCA_964568035.1 uncultured bacterium | reverse complement strand
GCGTCCTCGCGGGCCAAGATACGCTCGCGATACTCGCAACTGGGGCAGGCAAGAGCTTGACCTACCAGTTGCCTGCGCTATTGCTCGAGGGCACGACGGTGGTCGTGAGCCCGCTGATCGCGCTCATGAAGGATCAGCTCGATATGCTGCGCGAGCGCGGGATCACCGACGTCGTCGCGCTCAACTCGACGCTCTCCGAAGACCAAGAGGAGCGCGCCCGGGAGCGCATCGCATCGGGCACGCTGCGAATCGTTTACACCACGCCGGAAAAACTCGAGGACGAAGCCTTCCTTCGTCTGCTGCAAGCAATCAAAGTGCCGCTCTTCGTCGTCGACGAGGCGCACTGCATCAGCCAGTGGGGACACGACTTCCGGCCCGCTTATCTGGCGCTC
The DNA here is from genome assembly GCA_964568035.1 of uncultured bacterium. Classification (GTDB taxonomy): domain Bacteria; phylum Vulcanimicrobiota; class Vulcanimicrobiia; order Vulcanimicrobiales; family Vulcanimicrobiaceae; genus Cybelea. Next base: position 4,044 of record CAZMPP010000240.1, on the reverse strand, counting down.
GGCGGCGTCATCAACAAGCTCGGCCATCCAACGGTTCTCGCGCTGACGGCAACCGCGACGCCCTCGGTCCGTGAAGACATCCTGCACCAGCTCGGCATCGACCAGGTCAAACCAATCGTCCGCGGATTCGACCGTCCGAGCCTCGTCTACGAAGCACGTAAGGCCGACAAAGAGGCCGACAAGCTCAAGATCCTGACCGCGCTCTTTACCGGCGACAATGCGCTCGAAGGAACGGGCATCATCTACACCGCCACGATCAAGAACGCGCTCGAAGTGCAGGGGTACTTATCGCGGGAGCTCGCAATTCCAGCCGCCGTTTACCATTCAAAGCTTCATAAAGAAGACCGGACCTCGGTTCACAACTTATTCATGGATGAAGCAATCCGCGCCGTGGTCGCGACCAATGCCTTCGGCTTGGGGATCGACAAGCCGAACATTCGTTTCGTCGTGCACTACGATCTGCCCGGATCGCTGGAGGCCTACACGCAAGAGGCCGGACGCGCCGGCCGCGACGGACTGCCGTCACGCTGTATCTTGATCTACCGCATGAGCGACACGCGCGTACAGAACTACTTCCTGACCGGCAAGTATCCCGACGTCGAGGAAGTTCAGCGGGTCTTCGGCACGATCGAGGTCTTCTGCGATCAAGCCGGCGGCGTCTCGATGGTCGACCTGCGCAAGATCCTTCAGCTGCCATTAACCAAGCTCAAAGTCATTCTCGCGCTGCTCAAGAAGTCGGGCTACATCGAGCACGTCGAAAAGTCGGCGTACGGTTTGACTGAAGCGGTGCGAAAGCATCGCGGCTTAATGCTCAATCTCGCCAACTACGAGACGAAGAAGTCCTACGACCAGAGCAAGCTCTCGATGATGCTGCAGTATGCCGAAACGACGTCGTGCCGCCGGCGCTTCATCCTGAATTATTTCGGCGAGGATTTCAATCGCACCAACTGCGGGGCGTGCGACAACTGCCTAAAGGCGCTTCGGCGCGGCGTGAACGAACGCGCCGCAACCGGCGGCTTCAAGATTGCCGACGTCGTAAGCCATACTAAGTTCGGTACGGGAACCGTCGAGCGCGCCGAGCGCGATCTGGTGACCGTGCTCTTCCCCAGCGTCGGTTATAAGACGCTGCTCGCCTCGGCCGTTAGCCACGCCGAAGCACAAATTGCGTAAGAGCCATACTCTCGTACTTCTCCTAACCGGCATGGCCGGAATCTGCGCCGTCGCGGCGGCGCCCGACGCTTCGCCGGTTCCCTCGCCCTCGCCGGCAATATCCGCCACCCCAAGCTCTACGCTGACTTCGGCACCGGCAGCCACGGCCACGCCGACGATGCCGCCAATCGGCGTCGAACCGGCCTCGGCCTCGGTGCCCGTCGGCGCCCCCGCAACGGTCGTCGTAACGTCGGCGCTGAGTCCGCTCACCATCACGGTTCGAGACCCGAGCATCGCCGAGGCCGGCGTCGACCAAGTCACGCAGCGCATCACGATTCAGGGCAAGGCACCCGGCACGACGGTGATCACGCTGCGCGACGCGCGCGGCGTGAGCCGCGACATCCAGGTCCGAGTCGCCTACTATGCCGGCGCGATCGCCCCGCACGTAACGCTGCAGATCACCGGGGACCCGGCATCGGGCGAGTACCTGCGCGAGCAAGTCGCGCGCGCCGTTCGCGATGCCGCGCAGCTTCGCCCCGGTGCGCAAATTATCGTCAGCTCCGACGACGTGCCGTTCCACGGCACGCTGCGCCAGGATAACGTCGCGAGCTTTGACGTGCCGGTGCTGATTCAAGGCGTCAACCTCATCGAAGTGGACGGCTCCACCCACGTCGACGTGCAGAACGTCGCCGTGCCGCGCATCTCGCCGAACTCGCTGATGGTCAGCGACTATCCCGAGCGCTTGACGGAGAACGGGACGCTTTTTACCGCCGATCTGCGCTCGGACCAGCCGTCGCGTTTTCTCTACTTTCATTACAATCCGCGCGGAGAGCCCGATCGCCGCATCGTTCTGCGTGCCGAAAACGCTTCGCGCGAACCCTCGATCGTGCAGTTCATCAGCGGGCGCAGCGGACCGTCGGCCAACGAGATGGAGGTCGGGCACGCGGCGACCAAACGGTTTTTGGTCGACGTCGTTCAGAACCAAGGCCGGCTGATCACGATCCCGGCGAACAGCACGATCGTTGTTGCCCAGCAGGATCTGCCGGCCGGAAGCATCGTCTGCAATCTGCTGCAGCTGCGCGTGCTCTCGGGCGGCAACGTTCATCTCACGCTGCTCGCCCAAAATGCCGATCAGAGTACCGACGCCGCCGTGGCTGCCGGACTACTCGAGAGCGAGCGCAAGCACGCGCGCGGCATCTATCCGATCGCCGAGTTCCATTTTGCGACGCAGTGGAAGGTCAACGACGACTATCTGGAACTTCCGATCGGCCAGCTTCCGCTGCCTAACGATCTCCAAGGCGAAGCTCTGGCGGGAGATTACGGCGTGCTGCAATCTTTCGTCGTCAACGTCGAGAACCCGATGGGGTCGCCGCAGAATATCGCTATCTACGAGAATCCGCGCGGCGGACGATCGACCGCGACGTACTTGATCGACGGCGTGCTGGTGCAATCGCATCAAGTTCCGGCATTCTCCCGCTATAAAGTGCGCCAATACGTCATTCCAGCGCACGGTTTCGTACGCGTCACCATCGTCACGATGCCCGAAGCGGGCTCGAGCCTTCCGCTGCGTCTGGTTTTCGCGCCCGACGACGGCAGCGTCGCGCCGGGCGCACCCGGCTCACCCGTTTACTAGCGGACTCTTTAGTTCAGCGCGCTCGCATACACTGCGAGCATTCGATCGGCCGCGGCGTCCCAGGAAAAACGCTGAGCGGATCGCGCCCGCACGCTTGCAGCGCTTGCGTCGAGATCGCCGCGCAGCGCCACCGCCAGTTGCGCGCACCACGCGTCGAGATCGTCGAGCCCGACGATCGGCGCGTCGCCGCCGCTCACTTCCGGTAACGACGTCCGGTCGGAGACGATGCACGGCACGCCGGCGCAGAGCGCCTGTGCCGCGGCATAACCAAAGCCTTCGTACGACGACGGCACGGCGACGGCCGCACAGCTCGCGTGCAGCGCCAGCAGGTCTTCGCGCGACACGTAGCCACGCATCTCCAGGCGATCGGCGACGCCAAGGCGCTGCGCCAGCGCGGTGCATTCTAAGGCGTACGGCGTGTGGGGCCCGACCGCCACGAGCCGCGCGCCCGGCAGTTGCGCCAGCGCGCGCACCAATAGCTCCAGATTCTTGCGCGGTTCGATCGTCCCGACCGAGAGTATCGTGCGGCCGTCCCCCCTTGCGCGCACGAGCTTGACGAACTCGGCGGCGACGCCCGGGTAGACGACGCTCACCCGCGAGGGATCGAAGCCGTCCAAACGCGCCAGCAGAGCGCCGCGGGAGAACTCCGAATCGACGACGATGCGTTTTGCTCGCCGGTAACCGTGCAGCGAGAATTTGCCGAAATAATACCGCGCGTAGGCGGGTGCATGCGTCTGTACGTCGAGCCAGGCCACGTCGTGCACGGTAACGACGAACGGCAGCGACGTCATGCGGGGCACGGTTGCCGAAGCACAATGCAGTAAGTCCGCACCGCTTTCGCGGGCGCGGCGCGGCAGGACGAACTGGTCCCAGAGAACGCGGCGGTCAAAGCGCCACGGATTCAAACTCTCTTCGCGCAGCGCGACGAGATCGAGCTCCCGCGCGCGCAAGGCACCGGCAAGACCTCGAACGTATTCGCCGATTCCGGTGGCCGTGCCGACGGTGAGTTGCGCGTCGAGCGCAACCCTCACTTCAGGTCGCGTTCCAGGGCGCGAACCATTAATGCCGTGGGATCGATCGCGCGCGCGTGAAGGAGATACGCGACGGCGGCGTCGCGGTCGCCGTTCTCGTAGGCGATGACGCCGAGGCCGGCGATCGCTTCGGCGCTGGCCGGATCGATGGCGACGGCCTGCGCGAAGAGCGTTCGCGCGCGTTCGCGTTAGCCGAGCAGATCGGCTTGATTGGCGTCGGCGATGACGTAA
>CAZMPP010000239.1:0-4478 GCA_964568035.1 uncultured bacterium | reverse complement strand
CTGGCCCATTTTCTCCTCGTCTTTGCCGACGATGAGGCCCTCGGCGTGGCGGTCAGCCGCTAGTACCCGGCGTCCCCGCTTTCGGCAAGACTGCGGTCGCCTCGATTTCGACCTTCGCGCCTTCCTCGAGCAGACCGGCGACTTGCACCAACGCCATTGCCGGGTAATGGTCGCCGACGATTTCGCGGTAGGAGCGGCCGAGTTCGCGCACGGCCGAGCGATACGCGTTTTTGTCGGTGACGTACCACGTCAGCCGAACGAGATGCGAGGCGTCGCCGCCGGCGGCACGCAGAACCGCCATCACGTTGCTGAGCGCCTGGCGTGCTTGCGCGAGGAAATCGTCGCCGACTAACTCATTGCGTTCGTTCCAGCCGATTTGGCCCGAGATCGCTAAGAAGCGGCCCTCGGCGACGATACCGTTTGCGTACCCGCTCGGACGGGGCCAGCCTTCGGGGTTGATCGTTTGACTCACGCGAATTTCCTCGTAGGTAAGATCAGCGTCGCGGCGGCGCTCACCGCCAGGTTGATGCAAAGTGCGTAAAGAGCGATGAAACCGGTTATCGAGGCGCCGAAGAGATGGAGCGTATAGTTCGACGTAAATCCGCTGGCGTATGCCATCGCGCAGCTCGCGGCAAAGCCGCAAGCCCACCCCAGGAGCAGCGCCTTGGGATGGAACCAGCGCGTCCACAGCCCCAGCACGAAGGCGGGAAAGATCTGCAGCATCAGCGCTCCGCCGAGCAGTTGGAAGTCGATGGCATACGGCACCGGAACCGCCACCACAAAAATGAGCGCGACGGCGCAGATCGCCAGCGTCAGGAGCTTGGCGATCACGGTCTCCATCGGCGATCGCTGCGGTGAGAACTCGCGAAAGACGTTGCTGGCAAAAAGGTTGGCTGCGCCGATGCACATGATGGCTGCCGGCACGAGCGCCCCAATCACGACCGCCGCGTCGGCCACGCCGGCGAACCACTCGGGGAAATAGTGGGCGAAGAGCAGCGGCATGACGCTGCTCGAGTCTTTGGGCGCGAGACCGGCGGCGATCGCGCAGTAGCCGAGCAGCGCCAGCAGCCCGAGAAGTAACGAGTAGATCGGCAGCAGCGCTGCGTTGCGCCGCACCACCTCGCGGCTGCGCGCCGCCAGCACGCTGGTAATCGAGTGCGGGTAGATGAAGAGGGAGAGCGACGACCCAAACGCCATGCTGGCATACGTAAAGTATTGCGGCGTAGTCAGAAAGATCGACCCGGGCTTGGGGCGAGCGGCCAACGCCTGTTGCGAGACGGCAAAGATATGCGCCCAGCCGCCGAGCTGAGCCGGGATCACGATGATCGCGGCGATGACGGTGATGTAGATCAGCGTGTCCTTGACGAAGGCGATGGACGCGGGCGCACGCAGTCCGCTGGTATACGTGTAGGCCGCCAGCAGCACAAAAGCGATCGTCAGCGCCGGCAGGCCATGCCCAACCCCCAGCGCGCTGAACTGGCCGAAGACGGCGCGCATTCCAACGAGCTGGAGGGCGATATACGGCAACGCCGCCACCACGCCGGTCAGCGCGACGACAACCTCGAGCGAGCGGTCGCCAAAGCGGTCGCGCACGAAATCGGCCGTCGTCACATAGTCACGCTCGCGTGCTACGGTCCAAAATCGCGACAATACGATCAGGGCGATGGGGTAGGCGACCGTCGCGTACGGTACCGCGAAGAATCCTAGCGCGCCCACGCCATAGACGAGCGCCGGCACGGCGATGAAGGTGTAGGCGGTATAGAGATCGCCGCCTAGCAGAAACCACGAGACGAGCGTGCCGAAGTTTCGTCCGCCCAGCGCCCACTCGTCGAGCGTGTTGAGCTTTGCCGGGCGCCATCGCCCGGCGAGAAAACCAAGGACCGTGACGGCCGCAACCAACGCCGCCAAGATCGCCGCACCGCTAGACATCGCGTTCTTTGGTTAAGACGACGACCAGTCCGAGAAGCGCGGCGGTGACGAGCACCCACGCCAGCTGATACCAGTAAAAGAAGGGGATTCCAAAGAGTGCCGGCTGCGCGCGGTTGTAGAGCCAGGGCAACAGCGTCCCCGCAAAAGGCAGTATGAGCAGCAAATACCAGCCGCGCCCCATGCTGCCGTCGTTCACGCAGGTATGGGCGCCCGCCTGTTGCAGGCGAGCGCTTGACAAAGGGGCGCCGCGGCATTGGGGCTAAGGAACGGCGAAAGCTCGCGACATCTCTCTCGAAAGCGAAAGGGGCATTCAAATGTCCGTGACTCAACCCCCGAAAGATACGCCGTTCGGTCTCGAACCAAACGTAGCCGCAGGACTTGCGTATCTCTTCTGCTTGCTGGGCGGCATCGTCATGCTCGTCGGCGGCGGAACGAATAAATTCGTGAAGTGGGCGGCAGCGCAGTCGATCACCATTTGGGCGCTGTACTTCATTCTCTCGTTCGTCCTTACGTTCGTCCACCTGTATCTGCTGTGGCCGATCCTGTGGGTTCTCGCGCTCGTCATCTGGGTGTGGACGACGGTTACGGGCTTCCAAGGAAAAGAAGTACGCGTACCCGGCGTAGCTTCGCTGACGGAGAGTATCTTTAAGTCGGTACTCGCTTAGCGTTCGCGTCCGCGCCCGGAGGCCGCAGCCGGAGCAGCGGACGCTCGAAGAGATAGGTTACGATCGTCGCTGCCGCGATGGCCGCCATAAAGGCCATCGCGGTATAGCGTGCCTGCCACTGAGGATCGTCGTGCGGATCGCCGCGATACGACGGGACGTGATGCGCTAAAAGCTCGCGCGCAATCATCTGGTGATACAGGTAGAGATTGTACGAAATCGTCGCCAGAAAGCGCAGCGGCGGGTTATCGAGCAAAATCTGCCACCAGCGCGGGCTCGCCAGCGAGCCCAATGCGATCAGTGCGAACGCGCCGCCCAGCAGCGGCCGGTTGTTGATCTGCCAGACCGCGGCCCAGTAGTCGTAAAAACGGTACGCGAAGAGATTCTCCAATAGCGCGGCCAGCGCGACGATGCCGCCGATGGCGACGACCGGCGCGGCGAAACGTAAGCGCGAAAATCGCACGACCTCACCGAAGCGCGTGTAAAGGTATGCCGCGATCATTCCAAAGGCAAAGATGTCGAGATAGCCCGGCAAGTTTTCTTCATAGAGGCTAAAGATCGTCGCGTAACAGCACTTCGCCATCGCAGCGCGCCAGATTGCGGCGATTGCAATCATCGCCAGCGCCGTGACCCACGGCCGGCGCCGGAAGCACCACCAAATCAGCGGGAAGATGCAGTAGAACTCGACTTCGACCGAGAGCGTCCACAGCACGCCGTCGATGGTGCCGTAACGCGATGGGAACCAGGTATTGATGAAGAGCAGATGGGTGACGAGATCGGGAATCGTCGACGCATACGGCTGTTGCTGCGCGTAGCCGATAGCGTACGCGACGACGATCGAGAGAACGTACGAGGGCACGATCTTGATGAAACGCCGCCATGCGAACTCGCGCCACGACGGCGCCGGCCGGCCGGTAAGCGTGGCGCGCAGAAACGGATACGTGATAACGAATCCGCTGAGAAAGAAGAAGAGGTGAACGCCGATAAACCCCGTCGCCGGAATAAAATCGAGCGCCGGCCCCGGCGACCACCACGAGATTTCCCAAACGTGGTACCAGAGCACGAGCAGCACCGCAATGCCGCGCAATCCGTCGAGCACGCCCAAACGCGGACTCTCGTGTAGCGCTCCGCTCGCCGCCATGGCCCGCGATTTACGGGCTCAACCCCGCGTGTCATCCTGAGACTTTTTGCACCAACCCCTTGACACAAACCTAAAGATTGTAATAGGCTGTTGGTACAATGACAGTAGCACACGAAGAGACCGTACGAATCGCGATGGCCGGCGCGGTGCTGGCCGTTGGCTTGGCTTCCTTCTTATCGCCGAACTGCATGTTCGGGGTGCCGGGCATGATGGCGTGCTCGAAGTCATCGCTGTCGCCGAGTCAGCAAGAACGTCTGCGCCAGGCGCTGGCAGCGCGGCGAAACGCCGAGGGAATCTTCGGCCGCGGCTACGGACGACTCTTCACGGTACTCTGTGTTGCAGCCGCGGGGCTGGAGTTTGTGCCTGGGGTTCCATATGTGTTGCCGTACGCGATCATTTGCATCGGTCTCGCGCTGATCACGTATTTGGGCTACATCCAGTTTCGGCGCGCGGCCGAGCGGCGCGTTGCGCCCCTCGAACGACGTTCCGTGCTGGCGGCGCTCCCGCTGGTTTCGATCGTATCGATGCTGGGCGCACTTGCGGCCGCGCTCATGTTCATGGCTTATCCGCCTCTGCGCGTCGGCGCGCTTGCTGTGGCGGCGGCGACCCTCTTGCTCGGCACAACCGCGTGGCGAATCGCCACGGCTCCGTCGCTGCTGCTCGGCGAAGACCCACAGGTCGAGTACGCGATCGATCAACGCTTACGCGTCGGCCGTGCGACCGGCATCGCGGTGTTGGCCTGCGCG
>CAZMPP010000238.1:0-4507 GCA_964568035.1 uncultured bacterium | reverse complement strand
GGCGATGAGGACAGTTCCGGTAATCTCTGGGTTCGGGACTTTGGAGGCGGCGGTTATGGAGTTGCGGAGATCACAAATCCGACCACCGCCCCAAGCATGAGACAAATCCTGCCGCTCACGTTCACGATTAATTATGGCGACATCGCGGGCTTCTCTATCAGTAACGCTGGAACTGTACTCAACGTGGGGGATTCCAGTCATAAGATCTATCAATACGCCCTGCCGGTGGCGTACGGCGGCTCACCGTTCAATACGCTCATGCCGTGCTCGCAAGGATGCGATCCCCACGGGTTTGGTTTCAAGAGTAAAGACAGGCTCATCGTCGTCGGCGACGGTACGGCGCTCGGATCCAGCGGCCCGCACAGCGGTTGGCTCGACATCGGCCGAGTCTCCAAAACCATTGGAAGAAGGTCACCAATAGGCAGTTTACAGCTCCCTTTAGCTCCGCGTTGTACGCGCCGTCCCATAAATAAGGGCTAGATCAGCGCGATCCACTTCTTGGTAATCTCGTCCTCGGTTTTCCGTTGCTTTGCGACAGGACGAAACACGAGCTGCCCGCGGCAAGACGGGTCAGCGAACAGTCCGCCGAATTCCGGGCTTTCCGCGAGCACGGCCTCTAGCGCCCGCGCGAGCTCCTGCTGCAGCTCAACCGTCGTCTCGGTCCAGAGGCCTGGGAGTTCTTCGAGAAGTTGTGCGAACGAGCACGCGTTTCGCTGATACTCAGCCTCGCTGGCCCGCGCAGCCTTTGCCGCATCTCTCGCCTCTACGGCGCTGCGGCGTTGGGCATCCAGCTCGGCGAGGCGAACCTGTAGCTGGCTGACGTCGAGGTGCGCTTCCTCGGCGAGTTTCCAGGCCCGTTGAATCCGCTTTTCCGCGTCCGCCATACGCCGCTGGGCTTCGAGTTCGACAATGTCCCATCTCGTATTGGGCTCCTGGTTCGGTAACGGATCAGCCAACTTCGGATCGGCTCGCAGAGAGCGCAGCAGTTGCAAGAAGTCCGCTTCCAGTTGGTCGGCCCGGTGACCCGGATGAGATTTGGCTCCCGGCTCGAGCGTATGGTGTCGGCAGACGTAATATCGAGTCCGGTAGGGGCCCGCTCCCGAGCAATGGCCGCGAAGCAACTTGCCGCACGTGCAGCGCACCGCGCCCTGCAGCGGCCAATCCCACCGTTTGGGAGCGCGAGAGCGAAAATCAGTCTGTCGAGCGGCCTTCGTACGCTGCCATTGGTCTTCCGAGACGATCAAGCCGCGCAAGGTCTTGGACGTCAGAATGCTCTTGATGCTGGAGGCGCACCAACGGTACGGCTTATCGCCGCCATCGTGTCCCCGTTTTGGTGGTGCGTGTTCCCGGGCCCAGCGTGCCAATCGTGTATAGCCCCAGCGTTCCTCGGCAAGCCGAAAGATCTCGCGAACGATCCGAGCCTCAGGCTCAAACAAAATCGCCTTGCCGTCGACAAGGATAACGCCATAGGGAATGCTTCCGACGTGCTTGCCTTCGGCACGGCGCCGGGCGTGGACAGCTTTCCACTTGTCTGAGCGAGCCGCGTTTTCCATTTCCGCGGTCACGAGTTCAAAGATGGGGCGAAGAGAGTCCAAGGCCGTTTCAAGCTTGACATCGCCGTCTTGGCGGGTGTGCAGGACCACCCCGAGCTTGCGAAGCCGGGCCACTGCCGCAATACAGTCCAGTGCCTGTCGGCCCACGCGATCGATGCGGATCATCAACACGCGTTTCGGTCGGGCGGCTTTCGGTGTTCGCTCCAGTTCGTCAATGAGATTTGTAAGGATCTCGCGAGTGCCTTTGGCGCCTGAACCGACGCCGGCAAACTCTCGGCTAATCACCCAATCGTGACCGATGGCCGTTTCCCTTGCCCATTGGCGCTGGTCTTCGAGAGTCGCCTCTTGCGGCGAACTTGAGACCGCGGCGAACAACCAGACTGCGGTTGGTGCTGCCACCACGGGGTCGCTGCTCATTCGGCTGGCCACTAGTTGTATGAGAGCGGAACTAACCGCATCGTCGGCATGACCTCGATCTTTACGCCGTTGGCAACGCTTAGAACGCCGACGCCGACCCAGCTCCAGACAGCGACCGCCCGATGACCCTCAAGATCAAAGCGAATGGCTGGATCCGGAAAAACGCAGTTGGCGCGCTTGCATCGTTGGTCAGTGCGTCGACCCGCGCCGGTTCTTATTGAGATCCGTCTTTTTTCCATAGTTCCCCCTTATTGGGCGGCCTCTGGTCTAGCGAACAAGCGTTCGCCTCTGTCCGCCTTAGTCTGTCGTAGACCCCCGACGGCCGTGAAGGTTGCGACGGGCGCCCGTTTGGCTCGGTAATGGCTGAATTCGGGGCCTTATCGGCCGTCCTAGGCCCTTCGCGGATGGCCAGCGCCACGCGAGCGAGGCTCCCCACGGCTGGAGTTACGGCAATAAGGATGAGCTCGCCATCAGCGCCCTGGCGAAGTGGCGCCGTCGCTGCGGGCTTCGCGTCGTCGTTTCCTGGAGGTGTGTTTGGCGTGGGCGTTACGTGCACCAGCGGGTCTACGGGACCGTGGAAGCGTTTCGAACCGATCGTGTCCGCAAAAAGGTGGACGCCTACATTTCGGGTCGGACGAACTGAAAGTGCGTGCCTCATGGGGGGTTCCGGGGTGAGCTTGGTGCCGTCTAGGTCTGCTTGCGCGTGCTTCACCGTCATCGCGGGCGCCACGCGACCCCCTCGCTAGAGAGACGCCTCATCTGCGCGTTAGGAAGGTCGGAAAGGGGCGTTTCGGGGGCGATGCCTCATCGAGACTTAGGTGCCAGATTCGTGATCAACTGAAGCTCGGGAAGCGCTAGAATTGGCAATCTCGATCGCCGCTGCTTCGTGCATCAATCTAAGCGCTTTGGGGTTCGAACCAACCGCCTCCGCCAGGCGCAACGCGTTTTCACGCCCGATCGTATCAGCGTCCGAGGGTTGGTCGATCGAGAGCCGCTGACCGTATTCTTCGGGGAAACGGCGCTCCAGTAAGAGCAGCGCCTCTGTGGCGCCAGCACCGCCCCCGAGCGCCCGCATTGTTAGGTTGCGAACGCCCTCCGCCGTGGCGGAGCGCACTGCGAGGGCAAAGTCGGCGTAGCGCGCTATTCTCTGATCACCCTTCGCGAGCCACTCGTAAAATGTCGACTCATCGATGCCTTCCTTTTCCGCTGCGTACTTTGCTGGCACCGCAATCCGCAGCGCGGCGAGGATGCCCTCTTGCACGGCCGGCGTAAGTTTTTGCCCCCTTCCCGCTGGCCGCCCGAGGGGACCAGCGATCTTCGACCTGGCCTCGTCGCTAAGGGTGGACATGGCAAGGGCGATCGCTTCGTCCAATTTGCGTTGCGCCTCGGGGCACATGCGGGTCGTCTCGCTGGCACGCCGGTCGGCCTCGATACGACGCTGTACGTCTTCACGCGTTTTGCTGATCGGGATTCGACGGCCGTATTCGCGGGGAAAGCGCCGCTCCAGTATCATGAGCGCTTGTGCCGAGCCAGGGCCGCCGGCCAGCGCCTTAGCCGTCAAGTTACAAACGGCTTCGGCGACTGCACGACGTACCGCACGCGCAAAGGCGGCGTAGGGTGATATTCCTTTGGTGCCCTTCTCGAGCCAAGAGTAGAAAGTTCGTGCAGCAATCCCCATTATTTCGGCAGCATGATGTGGGGGGACCGAAAGCCTCGCCTCCGAGCAAATGCGGTCTTGAACTGCCCGCGTGAGGTTTTGCGAGGTTCCCACCGGCCTGCCCCTGCGACTCGGAGTCTTCTTACGCGACATGGCGGCGCTCAGCTTTGCGGCCCGTGAACGTTTCCCATCGCTGCACGGCAACATCGACATAGAGCGGATCGAGCTCGATGGCATAGCACCGACGGTCCAACAGCTCCGCCGCAATGATGGTCGAACCCGACCCACAGAACGGTTCATAAACGACCCCACCGGAGGGGCTACCGTCCTCGATGAGCTGCTGAAGCATTTCGACCGGCTTCATGGTGGGATGCAGCTTGGAGATCTTGGGCCGAGGATATTCCAAGACGTTGTTGCGCTTGAACCCGCCATAGAAGCGATGACGCTGCGGCCAGCCATAGACGGTGAACTCGGCGCGTTCCTGTTGTTCTTGTTTCGGAAATCCCATGGCGACGAGCTCGGTACGCTGATTGTAGTCCTTGCGGGAGAGTACCGGCGCGTTCTTGACCCAGATAAGATAGTCGCCCCAGGTGAGACCCACGTCGTCGAGGGCAAGGCGAAGATCATGGATGTGCAAGCTCGACATGAAAATGTAAAACGTCGCGGGATCGGCCCACGGCACAACCTGCAAAAAGCGCGCAAACCATGCGCGATAGTCCGGCTCGGCGTCGGAGGCGATATCTCGATACGTCGCGGTGCCAATGCCTCTTTTGGCGAGATAGCGGGTCTTGCCGACGTAGTCCACTCCATAAGGCGGATCCGTCAACATGAGGTCCACCCGCTCGCCGGCGCATGCAGCCGTAACGACATCCGCATCGGT
>CAZMPP010000237.1:0-4509 GCA_964568035.1 uncultured bacterium | reverse complement strand
CGCTTAACGCGCGTCGAAGCCTTCGATCGCTACGTTCGCAAGGCGTTCCTGGGCCAGAAAACCTTTTCGGGTGAGGGACTCGACGTTATGGTCCCGATGCTGGAAGAGATGCTCGACATGCTCGCCGACGACGGGGTGGCGCATGCCGTGCTGGGAATGGCGCATCGCGGGCGCCTCAACGTCATCGCGCACGTCGTCAACGCGCCGTACGAAGAGGTGATGACGGAATTCGAAGCGGCCCAGTATCGCGGCCGGCTCGGTGACGACGACGTGATGGGCGACGTAAAATACCATCACGGTTCGACCGGAACGTTCACCACGTCGAAGGGTAAGGCGATCGACGTCACGCTGGCACACAACCCGAGCCATTTGGAAGCCGTCGATCCGGTCGTCGAAGGCAGCGCGCGGGCGTTGCAGACCGATCATTCGCACGGCGTTCCGGAACGCGACGCGAAACGGGCGGTTCCGATTTTGATTCACGGCGACGCGGCCTTCACCGGCCAGGGCATCGTCTCGGAAGTCTTCAACATGCAGTCGCTGCCCGGTTACGAAACCGGCGGGACGCTGCATCTCATCGCCAACAATCAAGTTGGGTTCACGACCGATACCGGCGACGCGCGGTCGACGCGCTACGCTTCGGACCTCGCCAAAGGCTTCGACGTCCCGATCGTTCACGTCAACGCCGACGACGTCGACGCGTGTATCGCCGCGGTGCATCTGGCGGTCGACTTCCGCCGCGCGTTCGGACGCGACACGCTCATCGACCTCATCGGTTACCGTCGCTTCGGCCACAACGAACAGGACGAACCGGCGTACACCCAGCCGCAAATGGCCGAGCGGATTAAAAATCATCCGACGGTTCGCGAGCTCTTCGCCAACAAGCTGGTCAATCAAGGCATTATCACGCCGGAGCAATCGCAGGCGATGATCGACGAAGCGACGGAACGCCTGCAAGAGGCGCGCCGCGCCGTCAAAGGCGCGCTCGCGTCGCACATCACCGGCCGCAAGCTCTCCGGCAGCAACACCTTCGACGGGACCGTCTTGCCGCAGGTGGACCGCGCGCAGCTCGTGGCGTGGAGCGACGAGCTCGTCGCCGTACCGCAAGGTTTCGGGCTCAACCGAAAGCTTCGCGCGCAGTTCGATCGCCGCGCCGCAACCGTTGCGGAGAGAGGCATCGTCGATTGGGGAACGGCCGAGTCGCTGGCGTTCGCGTCCCTATTGACGAGCGGAACGCCGATACGCCTCACCGGCCAAGATACCGAGCGCGGAACGTTTAGCCATCGCCACGCCGTTTACCACGACGTCCGCGCGCGCAATATTTGGATTCCGCTTCAGCACATCGCCGAGCAACAGGCATCGTTCGAAATCCGAAACAGCCCGCTCTCCGAGTACGCCTGCGTGGGATTCGAGTACGGATACTCGACGCAGCAATCGGAAGCGCTGGTTCTCTGGGAGGCGCAGTACGGCGACTTCTTCAACGGTGCGCAGATCATCGTCGATCAATTCATTGCGGCGGGCCAAGCGAAGTGGGGACAGACCTCTCGCCTAACGCTGCTTCTCCCGCACGCGTACGAAGGCGCCGGACCGGAACACTCCAGCGCGCGTCCGGAGCGCTTTCTGCAGCTCGTCGCGGAAGGCAATCTGCGCGTCGCCGCGCCCTCGGTTGCGAGCAACTACTATCACTTGCTGCGAACGCAGGCACGCTCGCCGATTGCCGTGCCGCTGGTCGTTCTGACCCCGAAGTCGTTGCTGCGTGCCGAAAGCGCGGCCGGGCGCCTCGATGAGATGGCCGGGGGATCGTTCGCGCCGGTGATCGACGACCCGCGCGCCACCGATCGCGAACGCATCGAGCGGCTGATTCTGTGCAGCGGCAAGATCTATCACGATCTGGTCGCCCACGCGTCGTACGGTGCGCTGCAGCGCACGGCGATCGCTCGCATCGAGCTGCTCGCGCCGCTGCCGGTCGGCGAGATCAATCGCGTGATCTCCGGCTATCCCAAGCTCAAGAAGATTCTGTGGGTGCAAGAAGAGCCGAAGAACATGGGCGCGCGCGCCTTCGTGCGCCGGCGTCTGCTCGAAGGTAAGCGTGACGGATTCGATATCGAGTATATCGGCCGCGGCTATCGCGCCAGCCCCAGCGAAGGATACGCGGGCCAGCACGCCGTCGAGCAAGACCGCATTCTGGCCGCCGCGCTTTCCGAGTAAGTCTAGACCAGGTTCTTCTCCGCGAACATTCGCTCGAGCAGTTCCTCTATGGTTGCGGCATCCACAAAGAGCCTTCGCGTGTGCGGACCGATGAAGCCTTCGCGCACCATCGTGTCGAAAAGCTTCAAGAGTGCGTCGTAGTAGCCGCGATAGTTGAGCAGGCCGATCGGCTTATCGTGAATTCGAAGCTGCTGCCAGGTCAGAACCTCGCAAAACTCGTCCATCGTTCCAAAGCCCCCCGGGAGCGCGATGAAGCCGTCGCTGAGCTCGGCCATCAGTGCCTTACGTTCGTGCATCGTGGTGACGAGGTGAAGCTCGCTCAAGTTTGGATGCGCCGCCTCGGTTCGCGTCAGCGATTGGGGAATAACGCCAACGACTTCGCCGCCGGCGGCGAGTGCCGCGTCGGCCACGACGCCCATCAAGCCGATGCTGCCGCCTCCGTAGACGATTCCGTAACCGGCGCGCACCAAGCGCACGGCAATCTCGCGCGCCATGTGCGCGTAAGCCGGGTCGTTCCCCAAGTGCGAGCCGCAGAAGACGCAAATTCTCTTCATTCCCGTGTGCGCTTGGTCGGCGCGTTCGCGGGTGCCTGCCGGTGACGATCTGGATCTGGGCCGCGCTGGAGTTTGCGGTGCTCGCCGTGCTTGCCGTCCTGCGCGCAAAGCTTTGGACGTACGGCTCGGACACCGGAACGTTTGCGCAGATCGTCGCCGATGCTTTTCACGGAATGCGCAACGGGGTGGAGTCGGGATCGCATTTTCGCTATCATTGGTCGCCGTCGCTGGTCTTGCTCTGGCCGCTGGTAGCGGCGACGGGCAGCGCGTTAGCACTCCAATTGCTGCAAGCGGCGGCGACGGCGGCTTGCGCTCCGTTGGTAACGTGGATCGCGCGACCCTATGCCGGCGAACGCGCCGCATTCGCGCTCGGCGTGTTGACGCTCGTCTATCCACCGCTGCTCGCGCTGGGCTTCGATGAGTTTCACGAGCTCGGTCTCTTCGCGCCCCTGGTGCTGCTGCTCTTCGCGTTTGCCGATCGAGGATGGTGGACTGCTTTCGCAGTCTGTGCTGCCGTCACGTTGGGGTTGCGCGAGGATGCCGCGTTGACGCTGGGATTCTTCGGCATCGCCTTGTTGGTCATCGGATTGCGCCCAAACGCGAACGGAAAAGGTTTGCTCGACGGGAGGGGCCATGCGCCGCGTGCGCTACGCATTGCCGGCGCCGGCTTGACGCTCGCCGCAGCGGGGTCACTAGTCGTCTACTACGCGCTCGTCGCGCCGCGTCTGGGCGGTTGGAGGCCCAGCCATTTTTACGTTTATCCATTCGCTAGCGGACCGGCGGCGCTTATCGTTGCGCCGCTGACGCATCCGCTGGAGTTCGCGCGTTCGATCCTTACGTTCGGCCGTTTAACCTACGTGCTCGAAGCGCTCGTGCCGCTGGCTTTTATACCGCTGCGCTCGCGTTGGTCGCTGGCCGCACTCCCGGGTGCGGCCGTCGTCCTACTCGCCAACTCGGGTTACGTATGGCGAATGGGCGACCACTATGCCGCACTTTGGATTCCATGGCTGCTGGTGGCGACAATCGCAGGCCTAACGAAGATTCTGCGCCGTGCCGGAACGCGCGTCGCGGCGCGATGGACGTCCGCGGCGACCGTGCTCTGTGCCGTTTTCTTGATTGCCTTCGATCCGATGCATCCGCTCCATTATCTTCATCCGTACTATCACGATCTTGCAAGCGCGCGGCGCGCGCTCGACTGTGTGCCTAAGGACGCGCCGCTGGCCACCTACGACGAATGGTTCTCGGCGACTGCAGCGCGGCGCCCCAATGCCACCATCGACCGTAGCGGTGGAACGCAATACCTCGTCTATGCGACCGACTTCACGACCAATAGCGATCAAGCGCGTCTAGCGCCGGCGGTAGCGGCGGCGGTCGCCCGCGGAGAGTACCGCGTCGTCTGCCGTTTCGGCAGCGTCGAGGCGTACGAGGCAACCGATGCCCGCTAGCAATGCACTCGGAGGACCGGGCCGCTGGACGACGCTGCGGTCGCTGTTCCCAGTGCCGTTTCGCCGCTTCCCGGCCTTTCTACGAGCCACGATCGAACGGCACGGAAACGTCTTTGCCTTCAAGCTGCCGTGGCGATCGTACGTGTTCATCAACGAGCCCGCATTGATCAAGGAGCTGCTCGTCACGCAGCAGCATGCCTTCGTGAAATCGCTCGGTACGCGCGTGTTACGCCTTCTGCTCGGCGAAGGATTGCTCACCAGCGAAGATCCGCTGCACCGCCGGATGCGGCGAGTCGTTCAACCAG
>CAZMPP010000236.1:0-4586 GCA_964568035.1 uncultured bacterium | reverse complement strand
CAATCAGGCGATCTATGTTTCGGCGACGCCCCGAGCCTACGAGCGTCAACTGAGCGCGCAGGTCGTGGAGATGATTATCCGCCCGACCGGCTTGGTGGATCCCGAGGTCGAGGTGCGTCCGACCCGCAACCAGGTCGACGATCTCATGGAAGAGATCGTGCAGCGCGCGGCCCGTCACGAACGCGTGCTGGTGACGACGTTGACCAAGAAGATGGCCGAGGATCTGACCGATTTCTTGCTGGAGAACGGCCTTCGCGTTCGCTACCTGCACAGCGAGGTCGACACACTTGAACGCGTTGCAATCCTGCGCGATCTGCGCGCCGGCGTCTTCGACGTGCTCGTCGGCATCAATCTGCTGCGCGAAGGTCTCGACCTGCCGGAGGTTTCGCTGGTCGGCATTCTCGACGCCGACAAAGAGAGCTACCTGCGCGACAACATCTCGTTGATACAGACGATCGGCCGAGCTTCGCGCAACGTCGAGGGGAAGGTCATTATGTATGCCGACGTCGTCACCGAGTCGATGGCACGCGCCATCGGCGAGACGCGCCGCCGTCGCGAGAAGCAGGTCGAGTACAATCGCGAGCACGGTATCGAGCCGAAGTCGGTGCGCAAGGAGATCCACGACATCCTCACTATGGTCGGCGCAACCCGGGAGAATACCGCCAAGCTTCGCCTCGAAAAGGTGCCGCGCGACGTCGCCCTCAGAATGGCGCGCGACCTCGATCGAAAGATGCGCGATGCCGCCGCGAACCTCGAGTTCGAGAAGGCGGCGGCCCTCCGCGACGAGCTCATCGAGCTTCGCAAGCAGATCGGGGGCAACGAATCGCTGCTGTTCGGCGGTAAGGCACCGAAGATTTTCGATAAGGCCCTCGCCGAACTGGTCGACACCCTGACGCCCTAGCGCAGCCATGTCATCCTGAGCTTGTCGAAGGACTGTCGAAGGACGAAGGACGACACGGCGGCCCAGCCAAGACAGCCGTGTGGGCGTCTTAACCCATACGATTACCAGCATACCCGGACTCATCGCGGAGCTGCTTATCATCGCCGCGGCGGTGTGCTGCTTCGTGGGGCTGCACGCACTCTTACAGCGACGCCTTCGCAGCGAGGTCTTGCGCCGGCACAACGACGTGGCCGGGTTTCTCTTCTCGGTCGTCGGGGTGCTCTATGCCGTGGTGCTGGGGTTTGTCGTGGTGGTAGTCTGGCAGAAGTACGACGAAACGGTTCAGAACGTTCAGAACGAGATTGACGCGGTCGGCAATCTCTATCACTCCGTCGACGGCTTTTCTCAGCCGGCGCGTTCGGATATCCGCAAAGATCTGATGCAGTACTCAAAGACGGTCGTCCTCGTCGAATGGCCCGCGATGGCGCGCAATCAAGAGGTGCCCGAGGTTGCGGATCGGGTGTTAGAGGACGCGGGATATCGCGTCGATACCTTTTCGCCCGCCAACTTCAAGGAGTCGTCGGCTCAGCAGGCGAGCATCGCCAACATGCAGCGCCTCTACGATGCGCGGCGGCAGCGCTTGATTCACTCCGATTCGGCGGTTCCGACGGTCCTGTGGTTCGCTCTGATTGCGGGCGCGCTGGCCCTGGTAGCGTTCTGTTATATTTTCGGGGTCGAGAATCGGTCCGCGCAGCTGATGATGACCGCCATCTTAGTTGGATTGATTGGAATTCTCTTCGTTGTGATCGCCGAATTCTCAACGCCGTTCTCAGGCTCGGTGATGATCTCTAATGATGGTTGGCTCTTCCTACAGGAGCGTATTCAGTACATCCGATGAAAAAATCACTCTTAAGCTTAACCCTGGCGGCCTGCACGGCGTCGCCGATTCTAGCGGCCGCAGCGACGCCGGAGCCCGACTCGGCAATGCTTGCCAAGGCGAAGGCGACGCTCGTTCAACTCCAGTCCGGCAAGCTCGACCGCTCGACGCTGGCTTCGTCGACCAATGGTGCGCTCAGCGACACGCAGGTGACGCAAGTAGAGTCGCTGGTGGGCGGCCTCGGTCCGCCGGTCAACTTTACGCAGCAGCAAGCGATGTCGCAAGGCGGGAACAGCTACGCCGTCTACACGGTGACCTTCCAGAACGGAACCCGGCTCAACTATGTCTTTTCCGAAGACTCGTCCGGCCAAGTTACCGGCTTCCGGTTCACCCCTGCGCCCTAAGCCCCACGCGCTCCATTCCGTGCGCCGCATAGACATCGTCCTGTTCGATTTGGACGATACGCTCCACGACGACACCTACGCATACCACAGCGCCGCCGAGGAGGTCGCCCGGGAGGTTGCGGCGGAGCACGGCATCGATGCTCTCGCCCTCAAGGCCGCCTACATCGCCGAGGCGGAAGGCTTTTGGCACCGCCTCTCGGTCGACGATCTGCGCGTCAAGCTCGCCAGCATCCGGGCGAGCATGTGGCAGACGGCGCTCGAAAGCGTCGGCGTCGACGACCCCGCGGTCGCGCAGCGCAGCGCCGACAACTACAATGCGTATCGCGTAAAGTATTTCACCCTCTTCCCCGGCGCCGTCGACCTTTTGCGCGCGTTGCGAGAGCGCGGCATGAAGCTGGGCATCGTCACCAACGGCTTGGCCGAAACGCACCGTGAAAAGATCGCCCTGCTTCAGATCAGCGATTTCTTCGATGCGATATTTCTGGCCGACGAGGTTGGTATGGTCAAGCCCGACCCGCTGCTCTTTGCCCACGCCTGCCGCACCCTGGGCGGAGCGCCCGCGCATGGCGCTATGGTGGGCGACCGCTACGACCGCGACATCCGCGGCGCGCTCGATGCCGGGCTCTTCACGATCTGGCTCAACGTCCGCTCCGAGGAGCTGCCGCCCGGGGCCGTCCCTCCCGATGCGACCTGCGGCTCGATTGCCGAGGTCGGGCGCATACTTCTTGGCCCGGTGCGTGTATCGTAAATAGGTGTCTTTAGAGTCTATCGTTATCAAGGGCGCGCGCGAGCATAATCTCAAGAATATCGATCTCATACTTCCGCGCAACCGGCTGATCGTCGTAACCGGCCTGTCGGGATCCGGGAAGTCCTCACTTGCCTTCGACACGATCTACGCCGAAGGGCAACGCCGCTACGTCGAGTCGCTCTCATCCTATGCCCGGCAGTTCTTGGGGCAGATGGAGAAGCCCGACGTCGATTATATCGAGGGTCTTTCGCCGGCGATCTCGATCGATCAGAAGTCGACGTCGCGCAACCCGCGTTCGACGGTCGGCACGGTCACCGAAGTTTACGATTACCTGCGCCTGCTCTACGCACGGGTCGGTACGCCGCATTGCTATCAGTGCGGGCGAGAGATCAGCACGCAGTCGAGCGAGCAGATCGTCGATGCGATCGTGGATCTTCCCGAAGGAACGCGGCTGACGCTGCTGGCACCGATGGTGCGCGGACGTAAGGGCGAGTACGCCAAGCTCTTCGAGGAGATCGCCAAAGAGGGCTTCACACGCGTTCGCGTCGACGGCGAGGTCAAAGAGCTGCGCGAGAAGATCGCTCTCGACAAAAAGCGCAAGCACACCATTGAGGTCGTCGTGGACCGCTTGGTGGTCAAACCCGAGGTGCGCAGCCGGCTGGCCGACTCGGTCGAAACGACGCTGAGGCTCTCCACCGGCATCGTAACGGTCATTGCCGCCACGCCGGGACAGCCCGAGCGCGAGCTCACGTTCAGCGAAGCGTTCGCCTGCGTCTATTGCGGGCTTTCTTTTGAAGAGCTGGCACCCCGACTCTTCTCGTTCAACTCGCCCTACGGCGCTTGTCCGGACTGCAGCGGACTGGGCGAAAAGATCGAGATCGATCCCTGGAAGGTCATACCGGATCGCAGCAAGTCGATCGCCGAAGGCGCGATCGCGCCGTGGAGCCGTAACTTGGGTGGCGGGCGCTATCCCTCGATGAATCCGTACTACATGCAGCAGCTCGAGCGCGTCCTGCGCAGCGCCCGCGTCAAGACCACGACGCCGGTGGAACAACTCTCCGAGGACGTGCTCGACTTGATTCTCTACGGAACCGATCGCGAGCAGACGTTCGCGTATACGTCGCGCGGCGGCAAGACCTGGGAGTACCGCGCGTCGTTCGAAGGCGTAGTCAACAATCTGCAGCGTCGCTACAGCGAAACGTCGAGTGACTACGTCAAGGAAGAGATCGAGAAGTTTATGTCGTCCTCGGTCTGTCCGGCCTGTAAAGGCGCGCGATTAAAGCCAGAGGCACTAGCGGTCACCGTAGGCGACCGCAACGTGGACGAGCTGACCCGCATGTCGATCGAGAAGCTGGAAGATTTTTTCGGCCGGCTCACTCTTACGGCGCGCCAAGAGCAGATTGCACACCAGATCGTCAAGGAAATTCGCGCGCGGCTCGGTTTCCTGAGCAACGTCGGGTTGAATTATCTGACCCTCTCGCGCTCGGCCACGACGCTGGCCGGCGGCGAGTCGCAGCGCATTCGCCTGGCGACGCAAATTGGCAGCGCGCTCGTCGGCGTGCTCTACATCTTGGACGAACCATCGATCGGGCTGCACCAGCGCGATAACGACCGGCTGCTGGCAACGCTGCGTACGCTGCGCGATCTCGGCAACACGCTGATCGTCATCGAACACGA
>CAZMPP010000235.1:0-4596 GCA_964568035.1 uncultured bacterium | reverse complement strand
GTCCACTCCATAAGGCGGATCCGTCAACATGAGGTCCACCCGCTCGCCGGCGCACGCCGCCGTAACCACATCCGCATTGGTGCTATCACCACAGAGCAGCCGATGCCGACCAAGCGAATAGAGATCGCCTGGTGCTGCCGTGGCTTTGGATGGAAGAGGAGGGGCGACGTTGGGATCGCCCGCAGCTCGAGGCGCGACGCGGTCGAGCAGCTCGGCGAACCGAAGTTGAGCAAAGAGCACCTCGTCGTCACGCTGGATTGCTGCCAGTAGCGCCTCCAAGCTGTCAGTAAACGTACCGGCGAGCGCCGAGGAATTTAGCGCGACGTTGAGCGCCCGCTCCGAGCGCTCGTCGAGGTCCACGACGACAACGCTGGTTTGCTTGACCTTCTTGCTTTTGAGAATCTTCAAGCGCTGGTGTCCACCCACCACCAGGCCCGAACGCTTATTCCACACGATTGGCTGAACGTCGCCGAATCGTTCGAGGGATGTGGTGAGCGCGGCCATTGCGGCCGGGGAGATCCTGCGCGGATTATAGTGCGATGCTCGAAGCACGGCGATGTCCATCGTCACAATCTCGTGGCGGGTTATCTGAATAGGCATACGTCCGCCAGCTCGGACGCCGTCCCCCTCGCATTTTTTTGGTATCCGCCCAATGGGCGCCGCCGGATTTTTGGGGCTAACGAACTCACGCATACTCCGGCTGCTCGGAAGCTGCATTGCTGGCTTTGAGCCGGTATCGGCACGCGAAAACGCTACCCCAGCCTCGTGTTCCCGACCTTTGCTCTTCGTTTTCATTGCGAGATGTCTCCTCGAGCGAGATAAGTGTTCCGCTGGCTCCCGCGCGTGTGACACCCACCGATCTGACCTCGTAAATTCGATCGAGGTGATTCCACTCCTAATCTTCGATCGTATCGGGGACGCTGTCACCACTTGCGTAGATGCTCAGGCTCGCGTAGGTTCTTCCGGGGAAGCGGCGAGCGAATTCGACGCATGTCCGCAAAATTTAAATAATCTGCGTCTGCCGGCCTTAGGGATGGGAATTGGCGTAGAGCACGCTCGGCGTACCGAATCGTAAAGGCGCGGAACCTCGGTATCAGCGCGCTTAACGCCGCGCTGAGCAACGTTCATGAGCTAAATATCCGAGACGCGGCTGTCCTTTCAAAGGCACGCTGCATGATTCTTGACTTCGTTTAACCAGAGCCCGCATTCGTAGTCTCGTGACAAGTGTTCGGCTTATCCGTTTGCTCTGAGCTCTTAACGGTTCGTTCTGACCCCGTGAATTAACGTATCAATTGCGCCGAATTGGGATGCGAGTGCGACGAACGTCCAACCGCGGCTTTGCCGCATTCGTAGCCGCGCGACAAGTGTTCGGCCTCTCCGTTCGCTCTGAGCCCTTGACCGTTCGTTCTGACGCCCGGAATTAACGCGTTAAGTTGCGCCGAATTGGGATGCGAGCGCGACGAACGCCCAACCGCGGCTTGAGCATCCGGCGGAAGAACAACCGAACACTTGTCGCGCGAAACACTTGTTCCGATTCGCCCAGCACTGCGTCTCGCGTTGCCTCTGGAACAAGTGTTCGGCGCTATTCGTTCGCGCTGACGCTTGAGTTTAATGCGTCAAATTGCGCCGAATTGGGGGGCCAGATTAGATGTACGCGTACGCGCGCGCGCACGTGGGGTCTGCAAGTAAGGCTACACACTGCGGCCGCTGCCACTGCTCAAATCCCAACGGCGTGGGGATCTGCCAGAACCCCCAGTGCGGCGGGGAGCCGGTCTCGCGTTCGGTCGACGCGATCACTCAGCCGTCGACGCAATCTCCCGTCGTTTTTGCTCCGAGGCGTCAGTGCTTCACCACCCACGGCATCCCAAAGCTTGCCTACAACAGCTTTGACGAAGCGCATGACGTCGTTTTGGCAACCGCTGCCACCCAGAAGCGCCGCGTGCACGCCTATCGGTGCGACGAACACGGCTGGCATGTCGGCTCCAATCGCGACGTAGCGGCCTAACGTGCTCAGCATCCGCGGTGTCCGGGCGGTGTTTACCATCGACGACAACTTCGGCCGGCGGTTCGACTGGACGGCGTTCATCGTCATGGTCGGCTACGCGGCCTGCGTTGATGCGGCGGCCTGGATGATCGGCGGCCCGATCGGTGGAGTGGCCCTACTCCTCGCCATCTGGTGGTACGCGCCGTGAACTTCACCAACGGCAACGGCTTCGGTCAAACGAACGTCACCATCGTCTTCCAAGGCACGACGTACGTTCCGCAAGCCATCCCGGTCTGCGCTCAGTGCCGCACCCAAACCCTGGACAACATCGAGAACGAAGGCAAGCCCATCTGCAAGCGCTGCGCCTTCATTCTGGGCGCGCCGCGGTGGCTGGAAGCCGCCTTTACGGCCGTCGGTCGCGATCGCGCCAGGCTGCTGTACCGAGCCCTGGCCTCAGTCTTTCACCCCGATTCCGGCGGCGACGAGCGACTGATGAAAGCGCTCAACTCCGCGAAAGAACGCTTCTGCCCCTGATCGTTCGGACACCCCGGGCCCGGCGTTCTAACGCGCTGTCGTAGCGGCGTCCAATGGCCGAAGAGTCCCTATCAGAACGCGAGCTGGGCGGTGGCGAGAAGGTCGCGTTTGCCCGCACCGTTGAGCTGCCACCGTACGAGCCCGACCTCAAAGCGTACGAAGTCGATCCCGCCAACGATCCGTATCGGCGCTTCACCGAGGCGATCGAGGCTGGCGCGACGATCGAGCTTTCGTTGCCGACCATCGACGGCCGGCGGGAGTATCTCGAACTCAACAGCCTGGAGTCTAAAGCCTCGACCCGTAAGCCAGCAGGCATCCTAAGACGGATCTCGGCCAGCGAAGGCGGCGTAGCCGGCTGGGTCGCGTCCCGGTGCGAGCGGCGAACGCGATCCAGCCACAACCGGCGAGCAGCGCCGCAGCCGCGCCCACGGTTAGGGCAGTACTCTTAAAATCTAAGCCGCTCATCAGCTTTGATCCTCGCTTAGCGATTCACGAGGCCCGGCATCGTTTCGGCTTAGCCGGGCATAGCCCCTTAGGCAACCTTCTAAGACAGCATCAAATAATTTGGGACATCTAAAGACGGAACAACGTGCTAGGAGTCGGAACGCCGCCCTTGGAACGACGGCTCGCATCCCTTTCTTACATGAGTGGACCTGCTCGCTACGTCAGGAGAGGAACTATGGTTAGCAAGCCGCTGATCGCCGCCGCTTCGCTGGCCCTGCTCGTTTCGGCCGGGTGTTCGCCTGCCGCTACCGGGCTCGGCGGAAGCCCCGCGACGGGAGGAGGCCTTTCGACCCCGGCCGACCGCATGCACGGGCTTCTTCCGCAGACAAAACGCGGCACCGGTCCGAGCGGATACATCTCCCACGTTATCGTCATCATTCAAGAGAATCGTAGCTTCGAAAACTTCTTCGCCGGCTATCCCAACGCAAATGCGCCGATGTTTGGATGCGTCGACCCGACCGTTCACCAAAAGCACCTGCAGGCGCCGCCGAAGCGATTTCGGTCGGGGTCGGGCTCTGGGTGCCCAACCACCGACATAACGGTCCCGCTTACAGAGACGACGTTTGCGAAGAATGCCGATATTGCGCACGATTGGAACTCGTCCATGACCGAATGGAACAAAGGACACATGGACGGCTTCGGGGCCTACGGTCTCAAGCACGGGCAATATACTGCCTATGAATATATGAACCACGCTCAAATCCAACCGTACTGGGACATGGCCAACCAATACGTGCTCTCGGATGCGATGTTTCCGACCGAGTTCGGTGGCAGCTTTACCGGACACCTTACCCTCGTAGCCGGCACGGACGATCTCAATCCCGGTAGGGCGGAGGTAGACTTCCCGAACGGCCTCTACGACGACTGCGACTCGCCACCGGGCACCAAGAGTTCGTACGTGGACACCAATCGCAAAGTCCATCGCTTTACGGGGCCCTTTCCGTGCTTCACGCAGTGGAACACGATTGCCAATCCTCTAGACATCGCCGGCGTGCCGTGGAAGTACTACGCTTCGAAACAGCTCGATGCCGGTTTCTGGGAACCATTCGAGGCGATGTCGTACGTGCGCTACGGTCCGGACTGGAACAACATCATCGCTCCCCAGACGCGCTTCCTCACCGATGCCGCCAACGGAAATCTCGCCTCCGTTAACTGGGTCTCCCCGAGCCACGACGACTCCGACCATCCTTCGTATCATCAAGATACGGGGCCGTCATGGGTGGCCTCGGTGGTCAATGCCGTCGGCGAAAGCTCGTATTGGAACACGTCGGCCATCATCGTCCTTTGGGACGACTGGGGAGGCTTTTTCGACAACGCGCCGCCGCCGTATGCCGACTTCCGCGGACTCGGCATACGCGTGCCGTGCCTCATCATCTCGCCCTACGCGAAGCAAGGCTATGTAAGTCACACGCAGCTAGAGTTCGCCAGCGTGCTGAAGTTCATCGAAGAAACTTACGGTCTCGGGTCGATCGGACCGGGTTCGCAAGGCTACAGCGACCAGCGGGCCAACGACTTAAACGACGCCTTTGACTTCACCCAAAGCCCGCGGCAGTTCGTACCGATCGGATCGAAAT
>CAZMPP010000234.1:2216-4609 GCA_964568035.1 uncultured bacterium | reverse complement strand
GATAACCTCGGCGTCTTCGCCGTAGGCTTCGTAAAAGTCGCCGACGCGCGACAGCAGGACGGCTTCGGGATGCTTGGCCTTCATGCCGAAATACTGCTCGAGCATTGGCGAGTATTTGTTCACGTACCCAATGCCTTGGAGATCGCACGGACGTAGGTGCCCTTGGGGTGTCCCGTGCCGCCCGGCGGGGATTGCGGATTATCGCGGTCCAGATCCCAGATCATGATGCCGCGGTAGCCGAGCCTGCGCACGTTCTTGCCGTATCCCGCGGCGTCGTGCGGCGAAACGACGGTGCCGTCGTCGGCAGCGCCGATCATCAGTCCGAGCAGAATCTTACTCTTGGGAAAATAACCGCCGCCGGCGAGTTGGATCTGGGAGAACTGCTGCAGCACGTCCAGCCGGCAGTCGTCGGCCGAGCCCTGTTGATAGCTGCACGAGGGATCGCCCGGCGGATGCCAACCGTATTGATCGTAGGCCATGACGTTGACGTAATCGATGGCGGAGCCGGCCTGCGCGATAATCGCTATATCCTCGCCGTCGTGTCCGCCCTCTTGCCCCGTGTCGGCACCGTCGATGAACGCATCGAAGCTAATGGTCGCGTTGGGGAAGGCTTTACGCACGGCCAGCAACACGTCGATCAGTTGCTTCTGACCGTTATTGGGGATGACTTCGTCGTCGAAGTCAAAACCGTCGTACAGCTTAGGATGCGCTTTGCCGTAAGCAACGAGATTGGCGGCAAACGCGTCGGGGTCGGTGATGTCGAACGAGGACGTCGCCCCTCCGAAGGATAGCAGCAGCTTCCCGCCGTGCGCGTGAATATGCCGCGCGCCCGGCCCCAGCGGATAGGTATTCTGCGGTGGCGAGATCGCGTTGCTGTCGGCAATGCTAAAGGCGACGTCGGTAGTCGTGACGCTCTTCGGTACCCGATTAAGTCGACTGAAAGCATCTTGACCGTTGGTATCCGACCACGACTCCCAAAAGCCGACGAATTCGGGTGCCGTCGTACTTTGGGCGGCACGGCCGACCGGCGACGGCGCGGGTTGGGGCGGCGCGACTGCCGCAGCGTTGCAGGCGGTCAACGCAAACGTGAGCGCGCAAGCGAGAGTTCGAGCGCTCTTCACCGCGCCGATGCGACGACCGGGAGTGTGAGATCGATCGCCGGAGGGCTAACGCGCGCGGCCGCTTCGCTGAAACGCGCTGCGCGCCCAACGATCGTTCCAGAACAACCCCACACGTGCGCGCTTTCGATGGCGACGTCGAGCCATGGCGTCAGCGCATAGGGATGCTCGCCGCCGTCCGGCGCGGCACCGTAATCCGGCGGCTTGGGCGCGACGACCGTTACGTTGTCGGTCGTTTTGGCGCTCAACTTGCCGGCGTCTTTCTTCGAGTCGCCGACGATCAGCGCGCGCACGGTCGTGCCAAGTTTACGGTCGTGATAGGCCCGCGTGACGCGATTCTGCGCATCGAGAAGGCGTCCGAAGCGGTCGAGTGCCACCTCGCGCGGAACTTGCTCCCACCGCGCCGCGGGCGTTCCCCGGCGCGTCGAATAGATGAAGGTAAACGCGTTGGCGAACACGCCCGAGCTCACGTAGCCGAGCGTCTCCGCAAAGTCGTCCTCGGTCTCGCCGGGGAATCCAACGATCAAATCGGTCGTGATCGCACAGTCCCCGAAGCGCGCGCGAATCAACTCGACCTTCTCGTGAAAGACCGCGCGCGTGTACTTCCGGTTCATTCGCCGCAGCATCGCATCGCTTCCCGACTGGAGCGGCAAGTGAATGCGTGGATTGAGCGCGTCGAGCGCGGCGAGGTCGTCGAGTATCTTGGCCGTAAAATCCTTGGGATGCGGCGATATGAACGTCAGCCGCTCCAAGCCGGGCAGCTTCGATATTGCCCCGCAGAGATCGCCGAAGTCGGCGCCGGTCGCGGGATCGCGCCAAGCGTTGACGGTTTGGCCGACGAGCATGATTTCGCGCGCTCCTTCCGCAATCCGATCGCGCACTTCCGCGACGATGGTTTCTTGCGGACGATGATCGAAGCGGCCGCGCACGTGAGGAACGATGCAGAACGTACAGTAGTAGGAACAGCCGCGCTGCACCGTCGCGAAGGCGCGCAGCCGCGAGAAGTCGCCGGCAATTCCGTCTCCGGTGCCGCCCAGAGCGAAGGTCAGAATATTGTCGCGATCGTCTTGGGAAAGATCGCGCCCGTCCCCGAACGCCGGCCGCCACGACTCCAGCCGGTCGGCCAGCTGCACGAGCTCGCGCGTACCGAAAACGGCGTCGACGTGGGGTGCGAGCCGCTGCATCCGATCGCGATCTTGTTCCGCCAGACAACCCATGACGACCAAGCGCACTGCCGGATTTGCTTTTTTGAGGACTTTAAAATGATTCATCCGC
>CAZMPP010000234.1:0-2206 GCA_964568035.1 uncultured bacterium | reverse complement strand
GTGTGGGCGCGCGTCCTTGAGCGCCTTGAAATGATTCATCCGCCCGTAGGCGCGCCGCTCGGCGTTGTCGCGGACGGTGCACGTATTGAGCAACACGACGTCGGCGGACTCGGGTGAGTTGGCTACGCCGTACCCGGCGCGCTGGGCCCGGTCGACGATGTACTGCGAGTCGGCCTCATTCATCTGACAGCCGAACGTCTCAATGTAAATGCTGGCCATAATCTATGCCTTTGCGGACTTCGCGTGAGACCGGGGCCGTTCCGGCCCGATGGGTCTTGCCCGCCCTTACTGAGAAGATGAGGGTGGTGCAAACGCTGGAATCTGCCGGAACCGGGGGGATGCTTCGTCCCGCGACCGTGGCAATCGTGGGCCGGCCTAATGTCGGCAAGAGTGCGCTCTTTAACCGGCTCATCGGCCGGCGTCTGGCCATCGTGGAGGACACGCCCGGCGTCACCCGCGATCGCCTTTACGCGCTCTGCGACTGGCGCGGGCGCGTCTTCAGCGTCGTGGATACTGCCGGCATCGACCCGCATGCCGACGTAGCGCACGGCGCCGAACTCGCCGAGGCGACCCGCCGCCAGGCCGAAGCGGCAGCCGAAGAATCCGACGTGATCGTCATGGTGGTCGACGCGCAGACCGGGCGCCACCCGCTCGACGACGACGTCGCGAACATCTTGCGCCGCAAACGCCGCCCGATCGTGATCGTGGCCAATAAAGCCGAATCGCCCAACGCCTCGGCGGGAGTCCACGCCGAGTTCGGCGGGCTCGGTTTCGGCGAGCCGGTCGCCGTTTCAGCAGTGCACGGAGAAGGCACCGGCGATTTGCTCGACCGTATCGTCGAGCTCTTACCGCCGCAATTGCCCGATGCCGCCGCGGAGGAGGAGCTCGCGCTAGCCGTAATCGGCCGTCCGAACGTCGGCAAGAGCTCGCTCGTCAACGCGCTGCTTGGCGAGGAACGCACCCTCGTTTCGCAGATACCCGGAACCACGCGCGATGCCGTCGACGCGCTCTTTCGATGGCACGATCGCTCCTTTCGTTTGGTCGACACGGCCGGCGCTAGAAAAAAACCCGAAGCACACGGCGCGATCGAGTACTATGCCGCGCTTCGTTCGCTCGCCGCGATCGCGCGCTGCGACATCGCCCTTCTTGTTTTCGATGCGATGACCGGCATCATGACACAAGACCGCCGTCTCGCCGGAATTGCTATCGAAGAGCGTAAGGGGCTCATCATCGTCGGAAATAAGTGGGATCTCGTTAGAGAACAGGGCGCCGAGTTCACTCAGGCCGATCTGGCGGCCGCCGTGCACGAGGCAATTCCTTTCGCGACCTTCGCGCCCATCTTCTTTCTATCGGCAAAGACCCGGCGGCGATTGGGCGGGTTGATGCCGCTCGTTGAGCGCGTGGCCGAAAATCTCGACCGGCGCATTCCGACTCCGCAGCTCAATACGACGATCCGCGACGCGGTACTGGCGCATCCGCCTTCACCGTACGGAGGACGGCTGCTCAAGATATACTACGCTGCGCAACCGGCGACGCATCCGCCACTCATCGTTATGCATTGCAACGACCCGGAACTGGTCGCTCCGCATTATAAGCGCTTTTTGGAGAACGTGCTGCGCCGCCAATACGACTTCGAAGGCGTTCCGCTCTCGCTCGAGTTTCGACCGCGGCGCAGCGATGAAGAGGATCCGCGGTGAACTGGTCGGTCGGGATCGCCGCCTTCGTGCTGGCTTTCCTCGCCGGCTCGATCCCCTTCGGATATATCGTCGGGCGCGTCTTCTACCGGCGCGACATCCGAGAGCAAGGTTCGGGAAACATCGGCGCGATGAACGCGTTGCGCACGCTTGGCCGGGGTGGAGCGATCGCCGTGCTGCTGCTCGACGCCTTGAAAGGCTTCGTCCCAACGTTGTGGGCGACTGCCGCCTTTCGCGGCGAGCCCATCGCAGCGCTGGTTGCCGCCGGAGCTGTTTTAGGACATTGTTTCTCTCCGTGGCTCCGATTTCGCGGCGGCAAAGGCATCGCCACCTCATTTGGGGCGATCTTCGCGCTCTGCTGGCCGGCCGGACTCGTTGCCGTGGCCGGATGGGTAGTGGGTGCGGCCGTGACGCGTTACTCTTCGGTCGGCTCGATGCTCGGCAGCGTGCTGGCGGCCGTGGCCCTCTGGCGACTCGGCGGCTCGCTCGCCGTAACGGCGTACGGGATCTTC
>CAZMPP010000233.1:2108-4645 GCA_964568035.1 uncultured bacterium | reverse complement strand
CGGCAGTTCGTACCGATCGGATCGAAATATAAGAAAGAACACTTCCTCCATGAACGGCCCTCGAACCAGCCGGTCGATACGCAATAAGCAGTCCGGCCGATAAACTACGCAATATGAACGTACAAGAACAAGTCAAAGAGTATATTGCTAGCCAATCTGAACCAAAGCGTAGTGATATGCAAGCGTTGCACCAGCTTACGCTTCACGTTTTACCAGGTTGTAGATTATGGTTTGACAATGGTAAAAACAGCGAAAACAAAACTGTAAGTAACCCTACAATAGGCTACGGCTTTCACACGATAAAATATGCTGATGGAAAGACCAGAGATTTTTTTCAAATTGGCTTGAGCGCAAACAAGACCGGAATCTCTGTCTATATCCTCGGCATCAAAGATAAGACATACTTGGCTAAAACGTATGGAAAGAAGTTAGGCAAAGCGAGCGTGACCGGGTATTGCATTAGGTTCAAAGCGCTAAAAGATATAGACATTGATATCCTCGAAGCGGCAATACGATATGGCGGTGGAGGCGCCTAGCGGTCTTGAAGCTAGTCTCACCCTTCAGGATTTCGATTAGCGTCTTTCGCGAGATGCACGTCCAACAGGGCTGATTCGTGTAACCTTCCCTGCGCGATCGATGGGCGCGCTGACCACAGCTTCCGGACTTTGGAGCTCGACGCGCTCGGCTACCTGACTCCGCGGGATTGCTGCCCGATTTCAAACTACCCAACCCTCACGGTCATCGGCTGCGTAAAATGCCACCTCAGATCAACCGCCCTAGCCATGGCAGGTTAAGGCAAGCAGCCTGAGGGTACGGTGACTGTAACTACCCGTTGCAGTTTAAAGGAGCCGCAGGTGAAGATCATCACTGCATTTCTCGTTGCGTTGACTATGAGCGCTCTTACCGGCGTCGCCTACGCGTCACCGGGACAACAGGCAGCCTTTCAAATCGCTTCTGCTGCCTCGTGCGCGGCTGGCGAAACGTACGTTAAGGGCTATAAGAAGGCCGATGGAACGGTCGTTAGCGGCTACTGTCGGCATAACGCGGGCTCAGCCAAGGATTGTGGAAAGGGCGAGACCTACGTGCACGGCTACACCAAAGCGGACGGCACGCAAGTAAAAGGCTACTGTCGCAAGCAAACCTAGACCAATAAACCACTAAGCGAGTAAGGAGTTACCGTGTTTCAAGAGTTTGAGGGCCTTCTTCAGAGAGTCGCTTCGGGCGAAGTTGACTTGCAGTCCATCGGTCAGGCTGCGGGTCAGCACGTTAACCCGATGGACAGTAGTGAGTTGAGTCAACACGTTCAGACCGCGGCGAGCAACGCTCAGCAAAACGGCGATATCGGGATTGCTACCCAGCTAGTGAGTCTCTTAGAACAGTATCGTTCGAATCCTGACGGTTTAAAGGGCGAGGTTGTCGATCTCATCAAGAACAATCCACAGATCCTACAACACTTCGCCCCCGATTTCGCCAAGAACATCCTCGGAGCGTTATAGCCCCGGCATACCGCTTGCTTCGCTATGTACGCCTCTACCGTGCTGGGCTAGCGTACGGTGACCGTGCCGATCATGTTCTCGGTATCGTCATGAAAGAGGCAGTGGTACGTGTAGGTGCCAGCCTTAATGAAGGTCAGCCTGTAGCTTTGTCCCGGAAACAAGGGACCGGAGTTCGTCACCACGGTTCCGTCATACGTCGTTCCGCCGGATGGCGGCGAGAACGGAGGCAGATTCGGAAATCGCCGCCCGGCAATCCCGAGCGTCACGGTGTGCGGAAAGTTGTTCGAAAGATTCGTCCAGGTTATCGTCGTTCCCACGGCAATGGCGATGCTCTGGTCGCTACTGGACTTACTATCGAGGAAGCGCACGACCGTAGACGTCGAAGGCGGCCCCGTATTCAACTTTGGAGCAATTCCGGCGGCAAGGTGCGTTCCGCCAACTCGATAGGGGAACTCGTTGATCGACGCCGCGGCGTTCGCGAGGTCGCTCGAGATCATGTCCTTCGCCGCGCTAGTATACTGCCTCTGTGCTCGCGGATACGGAGCGCCGGCGGTCTGCACGGTGATCGTTCCGACCATACCGCCCTTCAATCCGCCATGGAGAAGGCAGTAGTACTTGTACGCACCGGGCTTTGGAAACGTTAGCGTGTAGCTGCCGCCAAGCAACTTGAATCCCGAGCTCGTGTACGTGGAGCCGTCGTAAATAGAACTACCCGCAGGGATAGGCACGGTGGGGTCGGTGGGTGGCGGCAACGATTTGCGATTTCCTAGGAGTGTGACCGTGTGAGGCTCGCCCGCCGGAAAGCCCCAAGTTATGCTGTCCCCAGCGTCGATAGTGATTGAGGTCGTGTAGAACTGCAAACCTTGATTGGCCTCGTGCGCGCTTGACGCGCCCGCCTGCAATGTCCAAGTCATCGCCGGCGGCGCCGGCGGCGCCGGCGGAGTAGCGCTCGGCGTGGATCCCGTGCATCCAGCGATGAAGCCACATGCCAGGAGGGAAGCTGCGCTCAGAACTTTCATAAATAATTCTCCGAGAGTTAGG
>CAZMPP010000233.1:0-2008 GCA_964568035.1 uncultured bacterium | reverse complement strand
GTGGGGCAGATCACGGACCGGCTTCGCGCCGAAACGCAAGGTCAGATTCGCGCTGCGCATTCGCCAATTTTTATCTACATTGAGGATGAAGGCAGTACGCTGACTGAGCTGGCCGCCAAAGCGCGTATGACGACACCGGCGATGAAAGAACTTATCGACGACCTAGAAGCTTCCGGATATGTCGTCCGTTTGCCAAATCCAAGAGACCGTCGCTCAAAACTGATTTTTACGACCGACCGCGGTGAGCGGATTATCGAGCGAGGCCGCGCCATCATCGCTGAAATTGAAGGGGACTGGGAGAAAACTCTAGGCAAGCGCCGCTTCAAGGTATTAAAAACCAGCCTACGACTCATCCTGGATTCTGAAAGGACGCGCCGGTAGCTGGGAGGCCGCTACGAGGCGTGTGCGCCGTGCTCCGAGGTGGCGGTGCGAGGCGCTGCCGTTCCGATCGGCGTGTGCCCGGCGCGGCTTAGTGGCTTAGCCGACAACCAAAATGCGTTGCATCGCCAGTCAGTAGCAGTAGTCGCATTCCTTCAGCGTATTGCCGTTGGCAAGAATGTTTCCGATATTTTGCCGTATCGTCGCCAAATTAAGATCGTGCTCCACCAACTGCTTGGAGGGCACCGACGACAAGTCGATACCAATTTCGGTCTGCCAACCGCCGAGGGTACAGTACCATTGAAAGCGTCCTACTGTGGCCGCCGAGTACAGCATCCTGTGCGTAGTTGCTGCAATGTTCTGACTCTACCCGATAGAAGTAATTCCCCTGCGCGATCTTGGTCGCGAGAATGAAATATCCGTCGTCGGCCTTTTGAACGAAAGCGTCCGTCCCAACGTATTCGAGCTTTGGGTAGGCAGAGGCGTCCGCCACAAGCAATCGTGGCACTTCGGAGCGGCCCTCGCGGCATTGGATCACTTGTACGCTCAATGACGCCGGTTCGTGGGACGTTGCCGAGGCGAGCGGCGTACCAAGAACCGCCAGCGCCGCAACCGTGAGACAAACTCGTCCGACTACAATGTGGCGAAACGGAACCATTGTTTCACAACTCCTCGGTGGCATCTAGCTGTGCAAATCTAAGGAGCATCGCGCCTGGCGCGCCGATCGGCCGCCGCGATCCGCCGCAGCCCGCAAGCACTGAGAGGCCTACGCAGAAACGGAAAGGTAAGCCTAGCGATTTCAAGACGGACACCTAGTGTTGGGCACGTAACTTGTCAGGCGCCGGACTTAATGTAGCGGCCTGAAGTTCGGCGTTCTTGCCGCCGAAGTCTTTATATGTGGAAGTAGTCCGCCCACGCCGGTATTCCCAAACGCCGACCTTGTTTATTCTGTCGCCCTTTCTCGCGAATGGAATGATTACTGTGGGACCATAAATCCACGAGAGCCCCGCTCGCCCGCTAATTCCTCTAGGCACCATTGTGCCAACAATGTTCGCGGCAGAACCCGAGACTGCGAGTCGACTTATTTTCGTGGCATATTCGCTGAGAGATTCCCAGGTAATGCTGCGACCATCCCACTGGATTTCCCCTGGGAAGCCCACCTTATAGGTGATACTCAAAGGAATAAACTTTGAACCGCCGGCTGGCAGCTCAGCCAGCGCTGGCTGCGCCGTGTTCAACCCATTCACGAAGAGATTGCCGGCGTTGTCGTAGCCGCAATACCATGACTGTACCCCCGAGGGATATAGCGTCGGTATCCCCTGAGCTTTCGGAAAAATCGCTACGTCGTAGCCAAGGCCTTCAAACGTTACGGCCAGGTTCCCCGTGATGTGATCGACGGAACACCCACGGGCCTGCGTCCCCGGAAGGCTGAATGTCGCGAATGGGGACGCGTCACCGTGGGCGTATTCCAAGACGTTATCGTCGTTAGCTATGAATACATTGCCCTCGCCGTCCACACAGGCACCGGCACCGTAGGCACGACCTCCATCAACTGTTCCAACTAGCTGGCCCGTAGGGTACGAAAGAACACAAGTGCCAGTAAGGCACCGGGTTATGTAAAGCAAATCCT
>CAZMPP010000232.1:0-4653 GCA_964568035.1 uncultured bacterium | reverse complement strand
CTTTTCTCTTTTTGGAGGCAGTATTTAATGAAGGTTAAGCGTTCCGCTCTCAGGCACGGCGCAATTGCCGCACTCTTCGCGATCTTCTTTGCGTTCGTCGGAGCCGGCACGGTGCTCGCCGCGCAGGCGCATATGGACTCCGCGCTATCAAGCCTGCAAACGGCACTTAGCGAACTCAATCAAGCCGACGCAGACAAAGGCGGACATCGCACCAACGCGATCAAGCTCGTCAAACAAGCCATCGACGAAGTCAACGCCGGAATTCAAGCCGGCAAATAGCGCGCGGTTAGGCCGTCAGGTCTTTGAACTGCGTGTGATAGAGACGCGAGTAGAGGCCGCTGCGCGCCAATAACGTCGCGTGGCGGCCCGACTCCACGATCCGGCCTTCGTCGACGACGAAGATGACGTCGGCCGCCAGCACGGTCGAGAGGCGGTGCGCAATCACTAAACTGGTGCGGCCGCGCATTACCACTTCGAGCGCTTTCTGGATCGCCGCCTCGTTTTCGTAATCGAGCGAGCTCGTCGCTTCGTCGAGGATGAGAATCCGCGGATCTTTGAGCAGCACCCGGGCGATAGCGAGCCGCTGACGCTCTCCGCCCGAAAGTTTGTGACCGCGCTCGCCCACGACCGTGTCGTAACCTTGCGGTAGGGCGGCGATAAAATCGGCGATGTTTGCAGCACGGGCCGCGGCCTGGAGTTCCGCATCGGTGGCATCGGGCTTGCCGTAACGCAGATTGTTGCCGATGGTATCGTGGAAGAGGTAGGTTTCCTGCGTAACGATGCCGATGTCGCGGCGCAGCGATTCCAACGTTACCGTACGCACGTCGTAACCGTCGACGAGGACCCGCCCTTGCTGCGGATCGTAAAAGCGCGGCACCAAACCGGTGATCGTGGTCTTGCCGGCGCCCGAAGGTCCGACGAATGCCGCGACTTCGCCGGGGCGAACCTCGAAGGAGATGCCGCGCAGCACTTCGCGTGAGGCATCGTAACCAAAGGCGACGTCCTCGAAGCGGATGTCGCCGCTCACGCCCGGCAATGCGATAGCTCCAGGCGGATCGTACTCTTCCGGCGTCATGTCGAAGTATTCGAAGATGCGCTCGAAGACCGCAAGCGCGCTGACGATTTGCACTTGGATTCCTGCTAGCGCTGCGGCCGGCCCGTAGAGCCGGCCTTGAATGAACGACACAAACGCCACGATGACGCCGACTTGCAATCCCGCGGCGATCGCCATCCACCCGCCGCCGAACCAGACGACCGCAGGCCCGACGACGACCATCGCCGTCACCGAGGCTAAGAACCAACGCCCGACCATCGCCAGGTTGATCTCGAGTTGCATGAGGTTCGTGCCGACGCGATAAAAGCGAGCGCGTTCGTAGGCTTCGCGCGCGAACGACTTGATCAGGGTGATTCCCGAGATCGAGAGCGTCTCTTGAGTGATGGATTCGATTTCGTCGCGCTTCTCGCGGGTGCGCTTGCGGATCTGATACATCCGCCGCCCAACCGGGCCGAGAGGGA
Source organism: uncultured bacterium (assembly GCA_964568035.1). GTDB lineage: Bacteria > Vulcanimicrobiota > Vulcanimicrobiia > Vulcanimicrobiales > Vulcanimicrobiaceae > Cybelea. The sequence goes on along the minus strand of CAZMPP010000232.1, from coordinate 3,138 downwards.
ACACCATGAGCGGAACGATGATGATCGAGAGCAGCGCCAGCCGCCAGTTCCAAACGAACATGGCGACGACGGTCGTGGCGATCAGAACGAAGTTGGTAACGATCGAGGTGAGCGTCCCGGTGACGACGTTGTCCACGTTGTCCACGTCGTTGCTGACGCGGTTCATGATCTCGCCGGTCTTGGTGCCGGTGAAGAAGTGCAACGGCATGCGGTGGAGATGCGCCACCAGGTTCGTCCTGATATCGCGCATGATTCCCTCGCCCACTACCGAGTTGAGAAAACCTTGCACTACGCCGACGCCGGCGGCAAGTAAGGCCGAAGCGAGAATGATGCCGACGTCTATTCCGAGTTGGGTGAGGTTACGGTTGGGAATCGCCGAGTCGATGATGTTCGCGGTAACGAAGCCGGGCACGAGGCCGAGCGCGGCGACAACGACGATGCAGACGAGCACCATCGCCTGCTGGCGCCAATAGGGAGCAAACAGCGCGCCGAGCCGTTTCCAGTCGACGCGCTGCATGACTTTAGGTTTCTCGGGCTGATAGATGTTCGACCACATCAGCCCGTGGCCGGCCATCATCGCGTGCTAGTGCGGTACGGTAACCTGATGGAAGGAGACCTTATTGCCCTCGCCATCGGCGAACGAAGTTATCTTGCAGACCGGCGTCGCGTATGGATCCTCTACTACCACGCCCTTCGCGCGCAGATCGGCGACGGCTTTGTCGATGTCGTCGACTTCGAAGACCACGCCCGACGCGCTGCCGGGCTCGCGATCGGCCCAATCTTGCCAGAGCACGCTGAAGGTGCCGCTGCCGATGTTGGCCTCGTTATATTTCTCCACGCCGTCCTCTTCGTACGGCCCTGAGAACTTGAGTCCGAGGTTATCCTCGTACCATTTGCGCAGACCGGCGACGTCCTTCGCCGGATACGCGGTAAATGCAATCTCTTTGATCATGTCACTCCATGCTTTGTGAGGGTTTGGGTTCTACGGTCAACCGCTAAAGGCTGCGGGGGGTTGCTGCGGGCTGGTTACGGTTTGCCGTTGCGCAGGGATGCGAGCTCTTTGAAGAGCTTGGTCTCTTTATCGGAAAGGTTCGCCGGCAGCTGGCCAATGAGGCGCACGTACTGGTCGCCCGTGCCTTTACCTTTGACGCGCGGCATGCCGCGGCCGGAGAGGCGCAGCAACCGATTGTTCTGTGTTCCGGCGGGGATCGTCATCGCCACCTGACCGCTGAGCGTCGGAACGTTGACTTCGCCGCCAAGCGCCAAATCGTAGATGCTTACCGGCAGGTCAACGTAGAGGTCGTCGCCTTTGCGTTTATAGGTCGGGTCGTCGTGCAGCTTAACGATGAGATAAAGATCGCCGTTCGGACCGCCGTTGATGCCGGCACCGCCTTGACCGGCAAGTCGAATGCGCTGCCCGTCACCGATGCCTTTGGGAATCGTGACCTCAAAGCGCCGGTGAATGAGCACGCGCCCGGTACCGTGACATTGCGAACAGAGATGTCCGCTTTCGGTTCCGGTTCCGTGACAGCGCGGGCACAAATCTTCGATCTGAAGCGAGACCGATTTCGAGCCGCCGTCGTAGACGTCGCGCAACCCGAGGTCGATGGTCGTTTCGAGATCTTGTCCGCGCCGCGCGAAGCCCGGCGACTGCGCCGTGGGCCGCCGCCCGATTCCCGAAAAGAACATGTCGAAGAAATCCGAGAAGCCGCTGGGTCCACCCGCACCGGCCTCGCCGAAATCGAACTCGAAGTCCTGGGGGTTGGTACTGGTGCGGTAGCGTCGTTGCTGTTCGGCCTGGTGCGCGGCTTGTTGCCAGTTGGGACCGAGAACGTCGTATTTTTTACGCTTCTCCGGGTCGCCAAGCACTTCGTAGGCCTCGGAAATTTCTTTGAATTTTTCCTCGGCCTCTTTGGGGCTCTTTGGATTAGCGTCGGGATGCCACTTGCGCGCTAGCTTGCGATAGGCGGACTTGATGTCTTTCTCGGCAGCGTTCTTCGGAACGCCCAAGATGGCATAATAGTCCTTGAAGTTCATTCGTCGGCGTTTTTGGCGACGATGACCTTCGCCGGCCGCAGCAACTCGTCGCCAAGCATGTAACCCTTCTGGGCGACTTCGACGACGGTATCTTCGGCCGCACCATTGGATGCCATCGTGCCGACCGCTTCGGCCACGTGCGGATCGAATGGAGCGCCCTTTACCTCGATAGGCTTAACGCCCTCGCCGGCCAGCACTGCTTCAAAACCGCGCAGCGTTTGTTCGACGCCGCCACGCAGCTTGTCGCCGCCGGCGTTGGATTCCAGCGCGCGCTCGAGATTGTCGAACACCGGAAGAAATCGTTCCAGCAGCATTCGGCGCCGCGAGGCGACCATCGAATCAATATCGCGTTGCGTGCGCTTGCGGTAGTTGTCGAAGTCGGCTACGGCAAGCAGAAACTTGCCGTAGTTTTCGTCGGCGCGAGCGTTAGCCGCGGCGAGCTGCTCCTCGAGGGAGGGCTCGACCGCGGCCGTCTCTTCTATGATGGCCTCACCGGCCTCGGTTTTTAGTACCGATTGATCGTCGGACATTGACGCATCGTCTCCGAGTTACTTGGCTTCCTTGAACTCGGCGTCGATGACGTCTTCGCCGGCCGGACCCGCGCTCGCGCCGTTGCCCGCAGCGGCTCCGTCGCCCGCGCCCGCGCTCGGACCCGAAGGTTCGCCTTGCGGAGCGGCGGCCTTATAGAGCACCTCGGCCATCTTATAGCTGGCCTGCTGCAGTTTCTCGATCGCGGGACGGATCTCGGCGATCGTGCCGTTCTCGCTGACGCGCTTGAGTTCCGAGAGTGCGCTCTCGACCTCGCCGCGCGCGGTCACGTCGAGCTTATCGCCGACTTCCTTGAGCGACTTCTCGGTCGAGTAGATCAGGCTCGACGCGTTGTTGCGGACTTCCGCTTCTTCGGCCTTTGCCTTATCGGCCTCAGATTGCGCTTCGGCGTCGCGCACCATGCGATCGACTTCCTCTTTGTTGAGGTTCGTCGAAGCGGTGATCGTAATCGCCTGCTCTTTGCCGGTGCCAAGATCCTTGGCGCCGACGTTGACGATGCCGTTGGCGTCGATGTTGAAGGTCACTTCAACCTGCGGCACGCCGCGTGGCGCC
>CAZMPP010000231.1:0-4677 GCA_964568035.1 uncultured bacterium | reverse complement strand
TAGCCACTGCGTTAATCACGTGTGCGAAGTATTTAGCGCGGGCCTAGAACCGTTTCGACGCTAGGACGGGCTCTTACTAGATCATTGGCTCGTCAAGCGTAGCCCGACCTCGAGGCATCACGAGGTCTTGCGCCGCTACAGCATGATCTGGCCCGCTCCCATCGGTCACACAAACGGCTGACTGCAGCATCAGCATGAGCTCAATCCGCTCGATCGATTTCCGGGGAAGCTTCACCATCGTTAATCCGGTCTGGCGATGGGATTTACGAAACACCAGAGCGTCGTCACTGATCTGCTCGACGCGATCGAGTCCGGAGAGGTCGACGACGTCGGCGGAGAGCCAGTTGATTATTTTCATAGCGCCTCCCGATAAGAGCGCAGTTATTGAGTTATTGAGCAAATACGAGGAGCCCTTGGCTTAGTTCCGAGAATCGGGACGCGATCAACGCGCCTGCCGAACGATCGCGTCGCATGAGACAGACTTGCTGCGTAATGCGGTCGATTCGCCATGTATCGCCTTCGCCGCTGACATATTCGTAACGCAGGAACGCCTGAAACACTATCCCGGTCAAAAGAACGAGAAAGGCGACTCCAACCAAATAGAGCGCTCGGATTCTTCCGTGACGCGGGTTCACAATGAAAGCGTATCACGGCGAAGAGCGCACTACTACGTGCAGTTTATCTACTCTTGGTCACACGCTTCGTACTACGCTCGTCCGTGCCGGCTGGGTGGCCCGATCCTACCATGCCCGCTACGGGCAACCGCAGCGGCTCCGAGGATTCGCTCATTGCCGGCCCAGGGTTGCTCTGCCGGGACTTAGCCAAGCACCCCCGAACCTTCGTAGCCGTTCGTCCCCCGGGGCTAAGCGCCTTAAGAAGCAAAGCGATCGTGTCTACTTAAAAGGGAGCAAAAACGTTAATGAATACGCCTGGTTTAATGAAATGTACCGGTGCTCTGGCTGCACTCGCGATCTTGTCAGCGTGTGGCGGCTCGGCTGTCGCGCCGTCAAGCTCGGATCTGGGTCGTCCATACAAATATGTGGGTAGGACGCTGTTTGTAAACGGCAGGCCGGTGACTGCGGCGCGGCTGAGTCCCATACCGCGTTACGCGACGATGGTTCCCGACCATCACGCGAAGAAGAAATTCGAGTACGTCTTCAACTACTACGGAACGTACGCCAGCATTTTTAACTATCCGAAGAGCACTCAGATGATCGGTCAAATCAATGGCGACGGCGGTCAAGGCTGCACGAACGTCCTTTACGGCTACGGTAAGAACATTATGTGGAACATCGGGGGCCCCACGCAGATGACCGAGTACAAGGTCCCCGACACGCCGATCAAGACCCTGACCACCGTCTACTCTTTTCCATCCAGCTGCGCCATGAATACCAGCGGCGATCTTGCGGTTGGGATTCTGTATGGAGTTAGCTATGGCCCGGGTGGCCAAATCCTGATCTTCAAGAACGGGGGCGGCTCCCCGACCGTTTACACCACGCCGCTGGACGAAGAGTTCTTCAACGGTTACGACGCCCAGGGGAATCTCTTCGCCGACGGCTTTACCGGCAACCGCTCGGGCTTCGCCCTCGTCGAGCTCCCCAAGGGCAGCACCAAGTTCGTGACGATCGCCACGAGCAACGAAGTACAGTTTCCGGGCTCCGTGCAGTGGGACGGCACGTATCTCACCGTCTTCGATCAGCTAACCAATCAGGTCTATCAATACACGGTCAGCGGAAAGACGGCTACGCTGAAGGGCACCGTACAGCTCACGGGCTCCGGCGACTGCGCGCAGACGTGGATCGTTAAGGGCCTGATTTATTGCGGCGATGCGGGAAACAACAATGGCGAGGTCTTCAAGTACCCAGCCGGCGGTTCACCGGTTGCGGTTTTTACGGGCAGCTTCGACTTCCCGCTCGGCACCACGGCAGCAGAGAAATAATCGGCGCCTAGTCTAAACAAAGTCGCAAATGAAGAGCACCGACTTAGCAACTAAGCCGGTGCTCCTATTCCGTAAGCCTCGCTCTATCGCGTGAGTTCGTGGAGTGTGTTTGTTTTGGTATCCGTATAGTACAGAACCGTGTCGGTATCGCTCGTGCCGACCGCGAGGAGCCCGAAGACGCGCGCGGTCGTGCCCGTGTCGATCGTTTTGGTGGCAAGTATTTTTCCCGTTGGCGTCAGCTCGACAAGCTTGTTTCCACCTTTAGTATTCGCGACGATGAGGTTGCCATTCGCGAGAAGGGCTGAAGCTACGGGCGCATTGAGCGGAGAGCCAGAATAGACGAGACTCGCGCATGTGACTTTCGGGTGAGCGCATTTGAATTTCTTTCCCCCGGGTTGTACGACGATCTCGTCCTTCTGAAGTAAGCTGCTGGCGGTCGAAACGGCGACGATGGTGTTGTTGACCCCATCTACAATATAAAGAGTGTCGTTGCAAAGGACGCCGGTCCTCGTGCTATTGTATTGGATTCCAGATGGGCCCAAGACGCTCCAACCGGAGCCTTTATTGACTGCGAAACCGGTTATCACTTCCGTCATTTTCGCTGTGCCGCTGCGGCTGACGGGGAGAAAGTCCAACTTGATGATCGAGCCGGTCGTGGAATCCGAAACGTACACATCCTCAGGGGCGTATGCCAAGCCACAGAATGCGTCGGCGTCAGCAAACGGAGCCTTGAGGGGACTACCGTAGCTCTGATTCAACGTGCCGTCTGGGCCGAACTGTGGAGCAACACCACTCTGCTGGCCCGCGGCATAGACCTCATTTGTCGCCGTGATGGCATCGCCGTCGCAGCCCTCTAACTTGTCGTTTTGAGTAAACGTCGTTGGCTTAGAGTGCGGTTTTGGATTGAGTATTTCGATCGTCGTGCCTTTTCCGGCATTCCCTGCAGCGTCTGAGAAGTTGCAAACGAGCAGCTGCCCTTTCTTGAGTTTGAAGGTCGATCGGACCAGAGCGATCGCGCGCGGGCCCATGTCGCCATTTTTTCGATCGACCGTCGAGCCGATTTCGACGTCTTTAGTAAGTTGCTTCAGAATAGAGGTCGTGTCATTGGGAACGATGGAACCCACGCCCGCTGGTGATCCGGAAAAGCTTTGCGTCACTCCGGTCGGAACCGCGGTATTTCCGCCACAGGCCGAAGTCGCAAAAAGTGCCCCCGCGATCAGCATAAGCACCGGCGTTTTGAAAGTTGGCATCCTGACCCTCGCTCGTAATGCAGTGATGTCGAAGCCGGTTCGAAGATCTTCTTTCATCGCCTGCTAGAGCGAGCAACCGCCGCCCGCCCTTCAAGATGAAGTGGCTGTTAAAAAATTACCTAAAGTCACGATAAGGGCGGCAGCAGTCCGATGCCCGTCAGGAATCCGAGGCGAGCCTCGGGCTGCCGGCGACGGGATGGTTCCCCCACTCGTTTACGCCGGACGCCATGGACCTACTCTCCCATCGCTTTCGCAGGATGCGAGACCAGACGCTTATCTTCGAGCCGCTAGCTTTTCGGGGACCCTGCAGCGCCCGTCAAACCGATACGGTGTTCGAAAGGGTGGCGATTATTGAATTCGTGTCGTGTACTCGCAGTTTGTGCGCAACCGTTATACTTGGGGATAAGCCGCAACGACCTCGCTGGCCTCGACTCGCCTTACGGAGGCGGGGCCCCAATGCCGGTCGAAAAGCCGACTTACCACTGTTGCTATTCAGCGTGCTGATTGCTAAGTGAGCCTCACTTTGCAAGAAGCCCGCGACGTCCGATCAACTTCAAAGGAGCAAGTTTTAATGAAGACCCCTGGTTTACTTAAGTGCGCCGGTGCCGTCGTTGCACTCGCGATCGTTTCGGCGTGCGGGAGCGGCTCGGCGGTTGCGCCATCAGCCGCTACGCTCCATACTGCCTACGTCGGGAAGACGTTGTTTGTGAATGGAAGGCCGACAACGGCGGCGCATCTCAACCCGCTGCCGCGTTACGCCGGGCTCGTACCCGATAGAAAATCTAAAAAGTACGAATACATCATCAACGACTACGGCAGCTACGCAAGCATGTTTAACTATCCCGCGAGCACCCAGATGGTTGGCCAGATCAATGGCGCCGGCGGCCAAGGGTGCACCAACGTTTTGTACGGCTATGGGAAGAAGATCATCTGGAACGCCGGGCGTACGAATGACGTGATTACCGAATACAAGGTTCCGAGTAATCAGGTGATCAAGACGCTGTCGCTTCCCTACACGTTCACATCAAGCTGCGCTATGAATACGAGCGGCGATATTGCAATCGGGATACTATTGAGTAACTCTTACGGGCCCGCAGGTCAGGTCGTAATCTTTAAGAATGCGACCGGAACGCCTACCGTGTACAACACGCCCTTGGCCAGAGAATACTTCGACGGTTACGATCCCAGCGGTAATCTCTTTGCCGACGGCTTCGACCTGGATTATAACTTCGCACTCGTCGAGCTTCCGAAGGGCAGCACCAAAGCCGTTACAATCAAAACGAGCAACTCTCCGGAGTTCCCCGGCTCGGTGCAATGGGACGGCACCTACCTCAGCGTGTTCGATCAGCTTACGAGTGAGACGTACCAATACACCGTTAGTGGAACGACGGCGACTCTGAAGAACACCGTGCAGTTCAATGGGGCCGCCGACTGCGCACAGACGTGGATCGTTAAGGGCCTGCTGTATTGCGGCGACGCGGGAAATGA
>CAZMPP010000230.1:0-4756 GCA_964568035.1 uncultured bacterium | reverse complement strand
GCCGCTCACGGGTACGCTCGCGTGGCAGGTCGTGCAGTGGTTCGTGAAGACCGCACCGCTGGCCGCGCCGGCGCTGGCAGCGTATCACGAGGGCCGCGTGCGTTTCGTGCAAGAGCGATGGGGCCGCACCTACGAATATTGGCTCGAGAATATCCGCGACTGGAACATCTCGCGACAAATTTGGTGGGGACATCAGCTGCCCGTTTGGTATACGCCGGACGGCCGTGAAGTCGTCGCCGAAAACGAGGAGGAAGCGCGCGAGATCGCGCAGCGGACCTTCGGCACGCGCGAGCTGACGCGCGATCCCGACACACTCGACACGTGGTTCTCCAGCGGCCTCTGGCCGTTTTCGATTCTCGGTTGGCCGCAATCGACAACGGAACTGCGCTGTTGGTACCCCTCGCAAGTGTTGGTAACCGGCGGCGACATCATCTTTCTGTGGGTGGCGCGAATGGTGATGCTCGGTCTGCACTTCATGGACGACGTGCCGTTCCGCGAGGTGCTCATCACGCCGACCGTCTTCGACGCGCAAGGACGCAAGATGTCGAAGTCACTGGGCAACGTCATCGATCCAATGGATCTCGCGCAGAACTACGGTGCCGACGCGTTCCGTCTCTCAATCCTGCGACAGATGCGTTTGGAGAGCCAGGAGATTCGCTACCACGAATCGCGCTGCGAAGAAGCGCGTAACTTCAACAACAAGATTTGGAACGCAACCCGGTACATGCTTGCTCTGCCCGAAGGGTTGCCGCCGGCGATGACGCTACCCGCGCAGAATGCCTTGACGCTGGCCGATCGGTGGATTCTCACCCGTCTGCGCGAGACAATCGTGCGGATGAGTACCCTCTTCGATGCCTACGATTTCGGCAATGCAACCGAAACGATTTGGCGTTTCCTCTGGTACGAGTTCTGCGACTGGTATGTTGAAGCAACCAAGGCGGAAGAGAATCACGCGACGCGGGCTGCCGTGCTCTCCTTTGTGTGGAATGCCGCGATGCGGCTGCTCCATCCGCTGGCGCCGTTTATCAGCGAGGAAATCTGGCTGGCGCTTCCTCACGACGGCGAGAGCATCGTGACGGCCAACTGGCCCGATCCGCTCGAGGTGCCCGAATCCGCGGCGGCCGCGCGCGACTTCGAGGCGGTTATTGCGGCCGTCGAACGCCTTCGTAACCAGCGCGCCGAGATCGGTCTGCACCCGCGCGAGCGCGCCGTCTGCGAGGTTCCCGCCAATCTCCGCGCCGATGCCGCCGCCTTGCTGGCGCTCTACGCCGCCGCCGATCTTGATCGCAGCGGCAACGCAACCGAGAGCCTGGAAGAGGCCCTCGGCTCGGTGCGGCTTCGCGCCTCGGCGGCGCTGCTCGAGGAGCGCTACCGCAAAGCGCTGGCGCACCTGCAATCCGAGATCGACCGCGGCAAACGCAAGCTCGCCAATGAGGCCTTTGTCGCCAAGGCGGCGCCCGACGTGGTTGCGAAGGAGCGCGAGAAACTCGAAGGCTATCGCGCCGAGCTCGCTCGCACCGAAGCAGCGCTGCGCGCATTAAAGGAACCAGCATGACGACGGCCGCACGGCGCGTGCTCGCGCGCGGCGACGAGATCCAGCGCATCATCGCGCGGCTCGCGCATCAGATTCTCGAACCGGACGAGGCCCAGCAGGGGCTCGTCATACTCGGTATTCGCCGCGGCGGCGAGGCGCTCGCGCAGCGGCTGGCGGCCGAGATCGAGCGGATCAGCGGCCGAGCCCCGGCGCTCGGCTTCTTGAACATCAATCTTTATCGCGACGACCGCGTTACCCACGAGCTGCCCGACTCGCAGATTCCCGCCGATCTCGCCGGGCGGACCATCGTAATCGTGGATGACGTGCTCTACACCGGGCGTACCATTCGCGCCGCGCTCGACGCCGCAACCGATCTCGGACGTCCGGCAGCCGTGCGCCTCTGCGTGCTCGTCGACCGCGGTCTGCGCGAGCTTCCCATTCAGCCGGACTACGTCGGCCGGTTTATCGCGACGGATCGGAGCGAGCGCGTCAAAGTGGCGCTCGCGCTGAAAGCGTCATCCGACGATGAGATCGTGATTCTAGGAAGCTCCAGTGCGGATTCGCCGTAGCCTCATCGACTTAGACGATCTATCAGCCGAAGAGCTCGCGCATGTTTTCGAACGGACCGCAGAGTTCGAGCGCAAAGCTCCCGGCCCGCTATTGGCCGGGCAGGCGTGCGTCAACATGTTCTTTGAGGAAAGCACGCGCACGTTTACCTCGTTCAATCTCGCGGAGCTGCGCCTCGGCGCCGACGTCGTTAACCTCGCGCCGGCCGCCCTGAGCTTGGCCACCAAGGGCGAGACGATCGAAGATACAGCCATTACGCTGGGCGCGATGGGGGTCAGGGTCTTGGTGATCCGGCACCCGACGCCCGGTTTTCCGCAATCCGTCGCCTCGTCGTTCGACGCCCACGTAATCAACGCCGGCGACGGCGGACACGCGCATCCGACGCAAGCGCTGCTCGATATCTACACCTTGATCGAAGAGTTCGGCGAACTTTCCGGCCGTCGCGTCGCGATCGTCGGTGACGTTCTCCATAGCCGCGTCGCCCACTCGACGATGCGCGGCCTGGTGCGGCTCGGCGCGCAGGTCGTCCTGGTCGGCCCGGAATCGTTTCTCCCCGACGCTTACGCCGTCAACGGAATCGGGGTCGAGCGCGACTTCGATTCGATACTGCCAAACGTCGACGCGGTCATCTTGCTGCGCATTCAGCGCGAGCGCTTCGCCGAAATGCCGATCTCCGATCAGGAGTACGTTTCCGCTTATCGCCTCGACGAGCGCCGGTTGGCGTCGATGCGAAAAGAGGCCATCGTCATGCATCCGGGCCCATACAACCGGGGCATGGAGCTCGACGACTGCGTGCTGAACTGGGCCGGCTGGCGTTACGCCCGGCAAGTAAGTCACGGCGTCGCCGTCCGTATGGCCGTACTGGATCTCCTCGTCAACAATCAATGACGGGACTGATCGTTGCCAACGGCCGAGTCGTCGATCCGGCCGCGTTGCTGGATACGCTGTGCGATCTCCGCTTTCGTGACGGACGAATCGCCGAGATCGGCACCGCTCTGCGGCCGGACGGCGGCGAGCGCGTCATCGACGCGCGTGGCTGCGTGGTGGCGCCCGGCTTTATCGACATGCACGTGCATCTGCGCGAGCCTGGTTTTCTAGCGAAGGAGACGATCGCGACCGGAACCGAGGCGGCCGTACGCGGAGGCTTTACCGCGGTCGCCTGCATGCCCAACACGCTTCCCGCACTCGACGATCCGAAGGTATTGCGCGATCTCGAGGTAAGCGCCGCACGCGACGGGCGCTGCCGCGTCTATCCGATTGCGGCGATTACCCGCGAACGCAAAGGAACCGAGCTCTGCGACTATGCCGCCCTGGTGCAGGCCGGTGCCGTTGCCTTCTCCGACGACGGCGACACGGTGCGCGACGGACGCTTGATGCGTCAGGCCGCCGAGCTGACGCGAACGCTGCGCGCACCGATGATCGCCCATAGTGAACCCGAGGACGGCATCGTCGCGCGCGATCTCGAAATTGCCGCCGAGACGAAAAAAGCGTGGCACGTCGCGCACGTCTCGACGCGCGTCGCGCTCGATTTGATCCGCGCGGCTCGCATAGCGGGGACGACGGTTACGTGTGAGGCAACGCCGCACCATCTCACGTTCACCCAGGAAATCGCCGCTGAGTTGGGCCCGGCGGCGCGCGTCAATCCGCCGTTACGAACGGCTGACGACGTAGCGGCGCTGCGCGAGGCTGTTTGCGACGGCACGATCGATGCTTTCGCCAGCGATCACGCGCCGCACACCGAGAGCGAAAAACGCGACGGACTCGCGCCCGGATTTAGCGGGCTTGAAGTTGCGGTCGGCGCCTACGCGGCGGCACTGCCGGAGCTGCCGCTGCCGCGCTTCATCGAGCTGCTCTCGACCAATCCTGCGCGCATCCTCGACTTGCCCGGCGGCACGCTGGCCGTCGGTGCGCCGGCCGACGTAACGATCTTCGCCGACCGCGAATGGACCGTTGACGCAACGACCTTTGCATCCAAAGGAAAGTGCACGCCGTTTGCCGGCCGGCTTTTACCGCGCCGCGTCGTGGCGACCATCGTCGGCGGCGAGCTGCGTTACGGCGCGCTTGAGTTTGCGACGTGAACTCCGCGCTTCCAGCCGCGCTCTTCCTCGCCGACGGCAGCCGTTTTGACGGTCACGGGCTTACCATCGAAGGCACCGCGCTGGGCGAGGCGGTCTTTTACACCGGAATGACGGGATATGAAGAGGCACTCACCGATCCGTCCTACGCCGGCCAGATTCTCACATTTACCTACCCAATGATCGGCAACTACGGCATCTCCGGTGAGGCGGCACAATACCGGCGCGTCTGCGCCGCGGCGACCGTCATCAAGCAGATCGCCTATCATCCATCGCACTATCTCGCTAAAACCGACCTGCCGTCGTGGCTGGACGAACAGAACGTGCTCGCGCTGGTGGGTGCCGACACGCGCGCGATCACGATCGCGTTGCGCGAACACGGAACGATCTGGGCCGCGCTAGCCGTCGGCGAGGCGGCGCTCGATGACGCCGAACGGCGCCTGTCGGAGTACGTGCGTACCGCCAATACCAGGGCGTTGGTTCCCAGCGTTGCGACCGAGCGCCCGTTCTCAGTCGGCCCCGAGACGGGACCGCACGTGGTGCTGATCGACTGCGGCGTGAAGCGCGCCATCCTTCGTCA
>CAZMPP010000229.1:0-4780 GCA_964568035.1 uncultured bacterium | reverse complement strand
CCAAGCCCTCCACGATGGCCGTCTTGCCAACGCCGGGCTCGCCGATGAGCACCGGATTGTTTTTGGTGCGGCGCGACAAGACTTGTATAATGCGGCGAATCTCTTCGTCGCGGCCGATCACCGGATCGAGCTTGCCGCGCTCGGCCTCGAGCGTCAGGTCCCGGCCGTACCGCTCGAGCGACTTGTAGGTGCCTTCCGGATCTTTGGTCGTGACGCGCTGGTTGCCGCGGACCTGGCGCAGCGCCTGCAAGAGCTTGTCTTTGGTTAAACCTGCGTCGCGGAAGATCCGGCCGGCTTCGCCGGACGCCTGGGCCATCGCCAGCAGAACGTGTTCCACCGACGTGTAGTCGTCTTGCAATGCTTTGGCTTCGTTCTCGGCCGTGCTCATGATCCGCGCCAGCTCGGGCGAGAGCGTAACCTGCGCCGAATCGGCGCTGCTGCCGCTCAAACGCGGAAGCTTCCCGATGGCCTCCTCGGCGCGCTGCGCGATCGCTTTCGGATCGGCCCCCGCCGCAGCGAGAATGTCGGGCGCGATGCCGCGCTCCTGGTCGAGCAGCGCGGCAAGCATGTGCTCGGGAGTCGTTTGGGTATTATGTCCGTGCAGCGCGCGCGAATAGGCGGCGTTGAGCCCTTCGGCAACGCGCTCGGTCATCTTATCTACGTTCATTTTTCAACTACCATGGCTAAAGCGTCCGGTACTCGGTGCTGACGCGCTCGACCTCCGCCTGGTACTTGGCTCCTTGTTCGCGCTGCACCGCCGTCGGCGCCTTAAACGACGAGCCCATCCGGCCGATGAGGTCGAATACGTGTTCGCGCAGCCCGGCTGGTCCGCTCAGGTCCTCGATATTGCGCGGATTATAGGTTAGTTGCCGGCGGAACGAAGCGAGCACGGCGGATTGTTTCGGCGTTGCGTGCTTGAGACGGGCGTCGATCTGATTGAGCAGGGTATCGATCGTTCCCATCTCGATAGAGCGTCGCCACAAAGTCGTATCGTTCTTGGTAGCGCGAAGCCGCCGGATCGCGAGGGTCCGCTTTGACCGTTACCGGTACCGTTGTCGCGGTTCCAGCGACCGTTAGGCGAACGGTATACGCACCGGGTAGAACTTCCGCGCCCTCGTCGGGACCTTCGTTTCCTTTGAACGTTACGTTCCACTTTGCCGGACCGTTCTCGCGAAGATCCCACGACGCGCGATTGAGGCCGATGCGCTTGGGAACGTCCTTACTCTCCAGTCTACGAACGACGTTGCCGCGCGCGTCAACGATTTCGAGCGCAACGGTCTTGGCGCTGCGCGGCAGATAATAGTTGACGATCGCACCGTACGGCGCGTTGGATCCGACGAACTCGTTTGGCGGGACGGTCGGATCGGTGAACGTATTGACGGGTGCCCATTGCCACATGCGATAGGCGTCGCGCGGCGAGAACAGCGCGACGTTTCCCGATTGCGTGCGCGCCCATTGCTGCAACGGCGTCAAGTCATCGAGAATCCATACCCCGCGGCCATGGGAAGCGACCACGAGATCGTTGGCGTCGGGTTGAATCTCGAGATCGTAGATTGCCGTTGCCGGCGCGTCGAGCCGGAGCGACTGCCAATGGCCGCCGCCGTCCATGGTTATCCAAATACCGCGATTGGTGCCGGCGTAAAGAACGTTGCCGTTGCGCGGATCCTGCCGGATGCTGCGCGCGAATTGATTGGGCGGGAGATTGCCGGAAATGGAGTGCCAGTGCGCGCCGTAGTCATCGGTGCGCAATAGATATGGCCGGTCGTCGCCGAGCAAGTGCCGCTCGACCGCGATGAACGCGGTCCCGGCAGCGGAGCGCCCGACGTCGAGCCCCATGATTCGGCCCCACGGCGGCACCAGCGACTCCGGCGGCGAGACGTTCGTCCAATGGAGGCCGCGATCGCGCGTCACTTGCACGAGGCCGTCGTCGGTCGTCACCCAGATCATCGCGTCGTCGAGCGGGGTCGTCGCGATGTAGAGAATCGTGTCGTAGTTCTCTGCGCCCGACAGGTCGTTGCCGATCGGGCCGCCCGTGTTGCCCTGTTTGCTCGCATCGTTGCGCGTTAGATCCGGACTGATGATCGTCCAGTTCTGCCCGCGATCGGCGCTTTCGAAGACGACGTTACCTCCGAGCAGCGCTTTCCCATCGCTGGTGAATGCCAGCGGGGAATCCCAATTCCACCGATAGCGCAGGTTACGCGGGGCCGTCTCCCCGTTCGACTCGGCGTCGGGTGAGACTTCGTAGACCTGCTTCGTCCCTTCGTTGAAGAGATAGACTTGTCCGGTATCGGACGAGGTCGACGTCGACCAGATATACGACGGGTCCTTCGGGTCGAAGACCGCCCACATACCGTCACCGGGACCAACTTGATACCAGTCGCGATTCATCACGCCGATGTAGCTGTCGCTCGTCGACGGACCGCACCAGCTATTGTCGTCCTGCAGCCCGACGCAAACGCGATAATACGGAACGCGGCGGTCGAATCCGACATGGTACGGCTGGGCGAACGGCAGGTCGTAGGGCTGCCAAAAGTTCGCACCGCCGTCTGAGGAAAGAATAACGCCTTCGTCATTGCCGTTAATGATGCGTCTCCCGTCGGCGGACCACCAGATTGCATGATAGTCCCAACCCGCGCCCTTTGAAATCGCGTGAAAAGAACGGCCGCCGTTGGTGCTCATCGAAAGGATCAGCGATACGTTGATCAAGCGATCGGGGTTTGCCGGATTGACGTAGATGCTGCTGAAGTAGAACGACCGCGCGCCGAGGAACGGGCTGTGCGGCATCTTCCGCCACGTCACGCCGCCATTATCGGAGCGCCACAAATCGCCCTCACGAGATTGTATCAGCGCATACAGGCGTTGCCGCGCACCCGCTGCCAATCCGATGCGTCCGGTCAAACCCGGCGGTAGTCCGTTGCCGGTTAACTTGCGCCACGTCGCGCCGCCGTCATCGGAGCGATAGATGCCGCCCGCGGGCCCGCCGCTGTCGAGCCGCCACGGTAGGCGACGGATCTGCCACATGCCGGCAAAGAGCGTCGACGGACGGCCGGGAACGCGCACGAGCGACGAAACTCCGCTCGAGGGCCCCGCGTAGAGCGTCCGCTGCCAATGCGCCCCGCCGTCGCGCGTAATGAAGATTCCGCGCTCGGTGGAGTCGCTCGAAACCCGTCCTAGCACGGCGACGACGACGGTGCGCCGGTCGCGCGGATCGACGTTGATTGCCGAAACGTGCGCCGAGCCCTCGAGGTCGATGCGTTGCCAGTGCTTTCCGCCGTCGATGCTGTGAAAGACGCCGCCGCCCGACTCGACGGTGTTGCGCGGATTGGATTCGCCGGTTCCGACCCAGACGTCACGATCGTCTTGCGGGGCGATGGCGATTGCACCGATCGGCGCCACGGGCTGTTTGTCAAAGACGGGCACCCATGACGCTCCGCCGTCGGTCGACTTAAAGACGCCGCCGCCCGCGCCACCCGCGTAATAGAGTGCAGGATCGCGGTCGCTCCCGGCGACGGCGCTGCTCCGTCCGCCGCTGATCGCCGGGCCGATCTGCCGATAGGAAAGACCGGCGAAGGGCCCGCTATCGCTCTGCGCGCCGGCCGGCACCGCGAGCGTCGCGAGGAATAAACCGAGGAAAAGCAGTCGCAACGCCATCGTCATTTCTTTACGCTACGGCCGCGAAGCAGCCTGTTGCCAGGAGGGTCCCGCAGGCCAAGTCGGAAGGCCGCCGCGATGCTGGAGATTGTCGCCGGTGCGGTGCGGGCGTACTACCTGTTCGACGTCGCCGATACCATCGATCTGGCAAAGACGAGCGCACTGGGCGGCGACAATCGCGCGCCGGCCGCGCTGCCGTTGCACCAGCACGCCCAGCCCTACCTTCAGTTTCCGCTGCCGCCGTTGGTGGCGGCGCTGCCCGATGCGACTATTGGAGACTTACGCTGCTCGGTTCGCTTGAAGCTCTACGATTATGGAGTTGTTTCGCTGCGATTGAGCTTCCCCGCCATGGGCACGTGGAACGACCTCATCGCCCTGACCGAGCGCGCGCGTAGCGACGAACGCATCCTCAACTTCGCTCAAGCCACCGTCGACCGCATCTGCGACGAATACGCCCACGCGCTCGACGACCGGCACGAAGCCTTGGTGGAGGACTACGTGATCGTCGAAGTCGATCGCTTCTCGGAGGCGATCGATGCCGAGACGCTGCTCGACGATCATTCGGTAGCGCTGGCCGGTCTTTTGATCGGCGAGCGCAAGCGTCTGGCAGCGAGCGAAGCCGAGGAAGCCCTGCGCGTCCGCTTTTCATATTTCGAAGACGACCTAACGATCGTGCAGTGGGATACGGCCTTCGTCTACGACCGGCGCGAAAGCGCGCGTGCCATCGAGGACATTCTCGAATTCGCCAACTCTCAGCTGCTGGAGCTGCGCACGTACGACGCACAGCTCGACAGCGAGCTCGACACAATTTATAAGATGCAGCCGGCCGGGCCGGCGCGTTCGCTCAGCGGCGGGCGCGAAGCCGAACAAGCCGCGACGCTGCGCTACCTAATCGTCGATATTCTCGAGCTCACCGATCGCTCGACCAACGCGCTCAAGCTGGTCGGCGATGCCTATTACGCGCGTATCTACCGTGCAGCCGCGGCGCGCCTCGGCCTCTCCGACTGGCAGGGACAGATCGACACGAAGCTGGCTTCGGTGGGAGAAATGTATCGTTTCTTCAGCGATCAGTCGCGTAGCCGGCGCGATCAGTTTCTCGAACTGACGATCGTCGTACTCGTTGCGGTCG
>CAZMPP010000228.1:0-4795 GCA_964568035.1 uncultured bacterium | reverse complement strand
CATACCAATGAACTTGGTCGCAATGCCCGATGCAGCGATTCCCGTGCGAACGTGGCTTAAGCTGTTGACGCCGCCGGGGATCGTCTACATTGTTCCTTGTGAACCGCCCGAACAGGCCGCGAGCAGCGCGACCGCTCCAACGGAGAATATGCCTAAACTTCTTCTCACTGAAATAAGTCCTCCGAGCTAAAGCAGAGTGTTTTAAAACAGGAGTGGAACCGTGGACACCCCGGCGGTTAAGCCGGGACGGGCCCGTTCGCCACGCGCGAGGCGCCTCCTTGCTATGAAGAACAAAGCAGAAGTCGGCTCGGCCGCCACGAAATTTCCACTCCATGACAACGCTACGGCCCCTTCGCGTTGAAACTGCTCCCCAGTACGCACAGCTAGGCGAGCTATTGATTGCTTACGAGGCAGACTTGCCGAGCGATTTGCGGCATAACGAAGATTTGACTGGAGAAGCCCTCGATTCTGCGTACGGCGGACGAAGCGCGGCCTTCTTGGTCGAGGTGGACGACCGAGTAGCAGGCTGCGTTGCCGTCGGCGAGATCGACCTGGAGACGGCAGTGCTCAAACGGCTCTTCGTTCGGGCGCGCTATCGAGGGGTTGGGGCCGCGCGCGCGCTTGTTGAGACCGCTCTCGCTTTCGTGCGCGACCGCGGATACCGCCGCGTTGTGTTGGACACGGAGAAAGAGCGCTTGCGGCCGGCGTACGAACTCTATCGCTCCTTCGGATTCGAAGAGTGCGCCGCATATGGTGAGGTGGACTACCGGTTTCCCACCTTCATGGAGCTGCGGCTGGCGCCGAAGCAACTAGCCGACGATCGGATTTGAACCGATAACCTATCGCTTACGAAGCGATTGCTCTACCGTTGAGCTACGTCGGCGCAAGCTCTTGACTCCGGGCCGCCGCTCTTTCCACGAGCCCGGTGCGGGCCCTTCCCCGGTAAGGCTTGTTTTTGAGCCGCCTTTGATGGCGTACGGGGTGCCGGAGCGCCATCATTAACGTTACCATGAAACGCCTCGTGCCGCTCGCCCTTTTCCTTGCTTTGGCCGCCCCCGGGACGGCTCGCGCCGATAAGGCTGCGACCTTCCACGGGCCTACCAACGCGTCGGAGAACGCCTTCGTCAGCGCCATCGCCGCAGATCTCACCTCGCGCTACCCAACGGCAGCCGACGCGCAGAAAGCTGGATATTTTCGCTATACCACCGAGGACGAAACGGGCGCCATCAGTTACGCGAATCTGCAATGGCAATCGGCGGACGTTCGCCACCCCAGCCAGCTGTGGTACGACAAGAACGGTCAGCTCCTCGGCGCCGATTACTCGATCCTCGTTAGCCGCAGTCCGTCGCGTCCGCAACTTTGGGGCGTCAATCCCGGGCGTTGGGTCGAGTTCGACGGACATATGCATTGGGTAACCAAAGATCCCGCAACGGGTGCGTTAACGTACGATCAGTGGGCGTGGGATAAGGCATTCGTCGCTGCCGGCGGCAATCCGGATCATCCTAGCGCCGCGACGCTCGTCGCGATGAAGAAAGTCGACGAAACCGGAAATGTGGTTACGGTCTTTCACTTCCCTGCGGTGTGGGATCTCATCGTTTGGGTGAAAGCCAACCCCAACGGTGCCTTTGCCGACAAGAATCCGCTAGTACAGCCTTAGCCCGCCTCGGTATCGTGAAAGGTCCCGCGCTTGGCGCTCGCGTCGAGCTCGAGATCGTCGAGGAAATAGTAGACGATCTTTCGGTCGTCGAAGCCGACCTTCGCCAGCGAGCGCCCATTGATATCGACGACCTCGTGCACGTGGCCGGTCTTGCCGGCGTACGCGTAGTTCACCTCGGTATAGTTGGGATCGTCCGGCTTGGGGCGGGGCGTTGCCTTGACGCCGCGCAGCGGCGTCTGATGCCTATGCATGGCTGCGAGGTTCGACGCATCGGCTTGCGAAGCATCGCTCATGATCATCGAGTATCGAGGCAAGCGGCCAAAGATCGCTTCGTCGACCTTCGTAGCCCCGACCGCCGTGCTGATCGGCGACGTCGAAGTCGGCGAGGAGTCGAGCATTTGGTTCGGCACGGTGTTGCGCGGCGACAACGGTCCGATTCGCATTGGCGCCCGGACCTCGATTCAAGATAACGCGGTCGTCCACGTCAGCGAGGGCGGTCAAACCATCGTCGGCGACGACGTAACCGTCGGACATTGCGCCGTTATGGAAGACTGCAACATCGAGCGGCACGCATTGATTGGAAGCAACGCGACGCTGCTCAACGGATGCAGCGTCGGAGAAGGCGCGTTGATCGCGGCCGGCAGCGTCGTAGGGGAGAAGGTTGCCATTCCGGCGCGGGTCGTGGCAGCCGGCGCGCCCGCCACCGTAAAAAAAGCACTCGAAGGTCAGGCGGCAACGTGGATTGAGGTTGCCGCCGATGAGTACGTCAAGCTCTCGCGCTTCTATCTCGCGCAAAGCATCGGAACGCCCGAGGATCACGAAGTTACGATCTAGACGCCGCGGATCGTTGCGTAAAGCAACACGCCGTTTAGCGATAGTATAGCGGCCGCCGCAGTCGCGGCCAGCGCAGTCGTCCAGGGTCCGTTTACCAGCGGCCCCATCGTCTCCCGGCGCGAACCAAGCCAAACCAGCGCGATCACCGGCACCGGCAAAACGAAGCTCAGCACGACCTGGCTCAGCACCAGGGTCTGCGTGACGTTGGCGCCGATCGCGACGACGATTACGGCGGGCAGCATCGTAACGAGACGCCGCACCCACAGCGGCACCGAAAAACCAATGAAGCTTTGCATGATGACTTGGCCGGCCATCGTGCCGACGACCGAGCTGGAAATTCCCGAGGCCAGAAGAGCGATTAAAAAGATCACCGCTGCGAGGTTGCCGAGTAGCGGCGTCAGCGTGCGATAGGCGGTGGCAATATCTGCGACCGCAGCGTGGCCCGTAGTGTTAAAGACGGCGGCCGACATATACATCATCGCAAGATTGACGACGCCGGCAATAGCGAGCGCGACCACGACGTCGGCATACGCGAATCGCACGAGCCGGCCTCGGTACTCCTCGCGCTCTGGAACGATACGGTCTTGCGTAAGGGCGGAATGCAGGTAGATCGCGTGCGGCATTACCGTCGCGCCGACAATTCCCACGGCCAGAAACAGGCTCGAGGAGCCGCCGATCCACGGCACGACGGAATGATAGAGAATTTGATTCCACTGCGGTCGGGAGATCAGCGTTTCGACGACGTAGCAGACGGCGATCACGCCGACCAGCGACCCGATGAGCACTTCCATCGTTCGAAATCCGTAACGATGGAGCGCCAGGATCACGTAGGTAACGACGCCGGTAATCAGTGCTCCAACGATCATCGGAATGTGAAAGAGGAGGTAGAGCGCCACGATGGCTCCCAGAAACTCCGCCAAGTCGGTGGCCATCGCGCCGAGCTCGGCGACGATCCACATCGCCAGGGCGAGAGGTTTTGAGGTGTTCTCTCGCGAGAGTTCGGCGAGATTCTTTCCGGTGGCAATACCGAGTTTAGCCGAGAGTCCCTGAAAGAGCATCGCCATGAGATTGGCCAATACCACCACCCAAAGAAGGCGATAGCCAAAGCGCGCCCCTCCGGCGATGTTGGTTGCGAAGTTTCCCGGGTCCATGTAAGCGACCGATGCAACGAATGCCGGGCCGGCGAAGGGCAGCAGCGCCGCGATTCCGCGTCGTTTACCGGCGAGCGCTTCGTGGGCGGCGGCGACGACGCGAGGACTGCCGCTGCCTACTCCAAAGCTACGTTGCAACGCGCACCATCGCCGCGTGCTTGCGGCGCAGCGTAACGCGGCGCTTTCCGCAACGAACGATCACACGCGCGGCGTCGGAATCTTCGACCCGCAGCAGCAATCCCGGCAGAACGCCCGCCGCAGCAAAGAGCGCGACCGCGTCGTCGTCGCGATCGTCGAGACTTTCGACTCGCGCGCTCGCTCCGGCGCATAAGCTCGCCAGCGTGGTTTGCGGCTTACTCTTCGGCAGCGTGTCGCCGTAAGGAATCGGGTGCCCGTGCGGATCGCAAGCCGGGCGGCGCAGCAGCGTAGCAATGCGCCAGGCGACGTCGTCGGAGATGGCGTGCTCGATGCGCTCCGCCTCGGCGTGCACGCGCTCGAGCGGTACGCGCAGCGTGGTGTGGAGGAACGTTTCCAAAAGGCGATGTCGCCGAATCATCGCAACGGCCAGCTTTCGTCCGCGCCTCGTCAGGCGCAGGGGTTCGGCAGCGGCACCGCGTTCGAGCAACCCATCGCTCTCGAGCAGCCGCTTTGCCTTGCTTACCGAGACGCGGCTCACCGCGAGATAACGCGCCACCGCGGCAGCGCGCACCGGCTCGCCGCTACCCATTTGGTAGATCGCTTTGACGTAATCTTCTCGCGCCCGCGTGGGCGAGCGGTCGCCTCCAATGGCGAGCAGCTCGGCTTTGTTAGCCATGGGTAACGCAAACCATGGTTAACAGCTTATCGCGCCCCCAGGCAGTTTACCCTTTTTGACGCGCGCCGCGGGAAAGGCTGTCTACGGGGGTGGGAAGTGGGATTCGTCGCCGTAAGGTAAGTAGAGCGTGAACTCGCGCTGGAAGCGGAGTTTGACCGTTCCCGTGGGGCCGTTGCGGTGCTTGGCGATGATGAACTCGGTGAGGTCGGGCTCCGGACACTCCGAATTGTAGTAGCCATCGCGATAGAGGAAAGCGACGACGTCGGCTTCCTGCTCTAAGCTTCCGCTGTCGCGCAAGTCGGCAAGCATCGGGCGCTTCTCGCTGCGGAGTTCGACGCC
>CAZMPP010000227.1:0-4831 GCA_964568035.1 uncultured bacterium | reverse complement strand
GCTTCCTTGATGGCGTCGATCGCCTTTTCGAAGACACCGTCGCGGCAGACGGATTGATCGTGGCGCTCGCGCATGCCGTCGAGGTGGATCATCCACACGAAGTAAACCGACGGCTTGAAGAGATGGATCTTCTTCTTGAGGAGCAGCGCGTTGGTGCACAAGAAGACGAACTTCTTGCGCTTGACCAGCTCCTCGACGATCTGCGGCATCTGGTCGTGCACCAGCGGCTCGCCGCCGGCAATCGAAACCATCGGCGCACCGCACTCTTCCACCGCCGCAAGACACTCTTCGACGCTCAAGCGCCGGCGCAGAATGTCGTCGGGATGCTGAATCTTACCGCACCCGGCGCACGCCAGGTTGCATTGCAACAGCGGCTCGAGCTCCAGCACGAGTGGGTACTTCTCTACACCTTTGAACCGTTTGCCGGCAATGTACTTGGCAACGGCGATCTTTTGCCTGAGGGGCATGCTCATAATTGTGTGGCTGGTTCCTTCATGGCTGGTTGGGAGTGTCCCTCGTTTGAGGAGTCTGCTGGGGCCGCCCCGCCAAGCTCAGCGCCAGTATGACAGAGTCTGGCGTCCATGCCGAGGGCCATCGTTGGGAAGAGATGGCGATAAAGGTGGTAGTTGATGTAAAAGTCTCTCGGGAAGCCCGTACCCGTACATTCAGGTTCGTCCCACGTACCGTCCGGTCGCTGGCGCTCGCACAGGTAGCTTAGACCGCGTTGGGTGGCAGAGTGTTGCGGGAGACCGGCAAGTTGAAGAGCATTGACCGCCCACGCCGTTTGCGAGGCCGTGCTGTGACCAATCCCGGCGAACGACTCATCGACGTAGGAGTGGCAGGTCTCGCCCCAACCGCCATCGGGATTTTGCACCGAGATAAGCCAGGCGGCCCCCTTCTCGATCATGTCGCGACCGGTGCGTAGCGCGGCGAGCGCCGAGATCACGCACCACGTTCCGTAGACGAAGTTCACGCCCCAGCGCCCCCACCACGCCCCCGAGGGCCGCTGCGTCTTACGCAAGTAGTCGAGGCCGCGCGCTACGTAGCGATTCGACGTGTCGTAGCCGAGCGCGGCGAGCATCTCGAGCACGTGCGCGGTGACGTCTTCCGTCGGCGGATCGATCATCGCCCCGAAGTCGGAGAACGGCATGTCGTAGAGCAGCTCGCGGGTGTTGTCGCGATCGAATGCGGCCCAGGCGCCGTTGCGGCAATCCATCGCCAGCGTCCAGCGACGTCCGCGTTCGACCGCCGAGGCGATCGCGTTGGGCTCGCCGCCTTCGAGCAGCGAGAGCACGACGATGGTCGTGTCGTCGATGTCGGGATAGGCGTCGTTGTCGAACTCGAACGCCCAGCCGTTACCGTGCTTCTCGCTGCACTTCATCCGCCAGTCGCCGGGCGCATCGTCGGGAATCTGCTCGCGCAGCATCCACTCCACCGCGCGGCGCATCGCCGGATGCGAATGATCGAAGCCGGCAATCGCGAGCGCGCGCACCGCCCAGGCCGTATCCCATACGGGCGACATGCAGGCGAGAAAACGCCAGCCGTCGTGGTCGTCGAGCGAGAAGCGGCGCATGCCGGCGAGGCCTTTGCGCATCACCGGATGATTGAGGTCGTAGCCCATGAGGTCAAGCGCGATCAGCGAGTAGACCCAGGGCGGCTGAATCCCGCCCCAGCTGCCGTCTGCCTCTTGCCGTTCGACGATCCACTCGGCGACCCGGCGTTGCGCCTCTTCGCGCTTGGGCTGTTTGGATAAACGCTCGTAGAGTTTCTGCAGCCGTTCGACGAGCATCAGCCAGTGGCGTTTGCCGCGCACTTTTTTCATCTCGTCTTCAGTGCCGGGCAGGATAATTTCGCGCACGTCGATGCCGAGCGATCGAATCGGCTTCTTCGAAACGACGATCGTCAGAGGCGCGACCGTGCCGCGCGCCCAGCAGGCGAAGTCGTATAGATTGAACGGCATCCAAAGCGGAAAGAAGACCAGCTCCGGCGGAAGCGACGGCACGCCCGACCATGGGTAGATGCCGAAGAGCGCGAGCCAAATCTTAGTGAAGACGCGCGCGTTCAAAAGCCCGCCTTCGCGCAAAATTGCTTGCAGCGCTTTGCGCATCTCGGCGCGCTCGGGGTCGACGCCGAGCACCTTGAGCGCGACGTACGCTTCGATCGTCGTGCTCAAGTCGGCGGGGCCGTCGTAATAAAGCGCCCACGATCCGTCGTTGCGCTGATGGTGCAGCATATGAGCGATCGCGCCGGTGCGGAACTCTTCGAGCGGTAGGCCGAGAAAGCGGAAGAGCAGCACGTGCTCGGCCGTCATCGTAACGTTGGTCTCGAGTTCGCCCGACCACCAGCCCTCGGTAGATTGATTCTGTAGCAGCCACCCGGTGGCGCGATGCAGAGCTTGGGCTTTACGCCGCTGCGCGTCGGGTTGTGGCGGCGCGACGGCGTTTATTTCGACCGGCACGGTCGTTGCGAGTTGAGCGTCGAGCAGGTGCCGCGCGGCCGCGGTACCGCTGCGCACGGCAGACTCCATGGTGTCGGCCCACCCGGTGTCGGTCCAGGAGCCGGCAATCGCGACCGCGGGACTCGAGGTGGCTTGCGCGGTGCGCTTCGTTCCGACCCGCGGAAGCCAGGTGGCTTCGGGATTGCGCGTGACGGCGCTGCGGATGAGGTCTGCATTTTTCAGCGTCGGAAGAAAGGCTTGCGCTTCGCGCCAGGCGAGGGCTTCGAGCTCGGCAGTGGGGAGCATCAAGTATTCTTGCGCCGCGCTGAAGCTGCAGCACAAGTAGCCGGGCCCTTTTTCGAAGATCCACTGCAGCGGAGAGTCGAGTGCGGCGGCAAAGTCGAGGCCGATGCTTCCGGCGTCGTGCCAAAGATGCACGTCCACGATGGGGTAGGGCTCGTATGCGCCGAGGCCGTGCACGTTATAGCGCTCGGGGCCGCCGAGCAGTTTGGCGACTTGACGCGGCGGAACGGCGAGCACGACGGCGTCAAAGGTTGGTTTTTCCTCCCCCTTCGACAGGCTCAGGGTGACACGAGGCGCGCTTGAGGCGAACTGGTCGTTTAGTTCGAGGGCGGTGACCGCAGTGGAGAGGTGGACGGCGTCGAGTTGGGCGGCGGCGGCTTGGGCGAGATGCGCTAGCGGAACGAGCGAGAAACCGAAGCGCGCGGCCTTCGCGTCGTTGAGGAATGCGGTGCGTAAAACAAAGGTTGCTTCGGCGGCTTCGACGCGATCGTACGGCGCGTTGAGTGCGGGGATGAAGAATGGATCCCAGAAGCCCCGGCGTTCCTCGGGTCCTTGGCCGTTACGGACCAGCCAATCTTCGAAGGTCTCTGTTGCGTTTGTTTCGTTCGTCCTGCTCGCTTCGCTCGCGCTCAGGCTGACACTCGCTAGTGCTTTTGCTATGCGGAGTTTGCCGCGGGGGCTTAGGTGGGGGTAGGTTAGGAACGAGCCGGTTAAATGTAGCGGCGCCGGCAGGGCGCCGGCGCAGAGTCTTCCTTCGCGGCCGTCGCGAGCGAGTATTCGCGCATCGAAGCGTTCCTGGATGCGCAGCTTGTCCTCCATGCCGACGCGTTGCGCGAAGCGTACGAACTCCGTGCAACAGGCTAGAAAGACATGCTGTCCGTTATCCACCTCGACGCCGTCGATTTCGAACGACGTGGCGCGGCCGCCGAGGAGGCGACTGCGCTCGAAGAGCTCGACGTGTTTACCGGCTTGCTTGAGATCGAGTGCCGCGGCGAGGCCGGCGAGGCCGCCGCCAACGACCGCTACGCGCTCGATAGCCACGAACGCACGACGACGTAGAGTTTTTCCGTCTTCGAAAGCGCGGCGCGCTCGCGAAGCGGGAGGCCGGGGTTGCGCTCGATCTTCTTCAGCAGCTCCTCGTAAATACCGGCCATCGTCTGCACGCAGGCTGCCGGGCGGCGCTGAATATAACGCAGCACCTCATAGCCGGTCGCGAAATAGGCTCTGGCCCGCGCCACGCTGTGGGCGATGAAGTCCTCCCAGCCGGGATAGATCTCCCCGTTGAAGAGCGCGCGCTCGGGGATGCCATACTCGCGCAGCTCGTCCTGCGGCAGGTAGACGCGCTGCATGTCCACCGCGTCCTCGCGCACGTCGCGCAGAATGTTGGTGAGCTGCAGCGCCATGCCGAGATCGTCGGCGCGGTGCAGCGCCATCGGATCGGTAAAGCCAAAGATCCGCACGCACATCCTTCCGACCACCGACGCGACCAAGTTGCAGTAATCGGCTAGCTCGGCGAACGTCTGGTAGCGCGAGCGGCTGAAGTCCATCTCGCAGCCGTCCACGAGCATTAGCAGCTCGCGTTCGGGAATCGAATAGCGCTGGACCGCCTCAGAGAGAACGCGCATGATCGGGTCGTTGCCGTAGTCGCCGCGCACGCAGCGCGAAATGCGTTTGCGGTGCACCTTCAGACGGGCGGGCAGATTCTCGATCCCGCCGCTGTCGGCTTCGTCGTCGACCTGGCGCGCGAAGTTGTAAAGCGCGTAGATGGCCATGCGCTCGTGGTAGCCGAGCGAGATGAAGCCCCAATAAAAGTTGCCGGCCTCACGCTTGGCCATTTCGCGATTAAAGCGTTCGGCACGTTGGTGCTCCGACGGAGGCTGCGTCATACCGCGCAGGGCGCGCTGGATGTTGAGCATTCTTACGCCGGCCGAACCGGGGCGAAGCTCCCTATTGCGGCTCGCACGACCAACGAGAGCTTCGTTGGTACCGAAACGCTGGGTCGCTTATTTTCGGTGTTGTATCCGATAGCCGCTATTGCGTCGCAGATTGCCAAGCCTCCCATACGGTAGAGTGCGAGCTGCAGGCGCAGAG
>CAZMPP010000226.1:0-4872 GCA_964568035.1 uncultured bacterium | reverse complement strand
CGGCCGCCGATCCAGCCCGGGCGCGGCCCCAGCATCGCAAGCTGCCCAAAAAGCGTGTGATAGGCAGATGGATCCGACGGGATCTCCGACTCGAAAGCCGTTATTAGCTTCTCCACCGAGACGCCGTCGCTCGTCGACTGATGAATCTTACCCACCGCGTTCAAAGTGGCGATCGCAAAGGCACGACTCTCCGGCCGAGAGAGGGCTAACGGCGAGTCCGCCAACTCTTCAAGGGTGGCGTAGTAAAGTCCAAGTCGCGCGTCGCTTCCGGGCGAGTCGCCGGAGCGCATCACGGGATAAGCGGTCACCGGCACGACGGAGTTTAACATGGACTGCAGTGGCTTCAGTCTTTCAAAAGTACTTCCATTGGAAGCGATGGCTGCTCCGTAGCCCTCGGGAGCGCTCGCCGCGTGATCGGTCAAATCTCCAAGGTAGTGTGCAAGATACGGGATGGTCGCTTCGTTTTGCGGCAGACTCGCCGCGATTGAAACAATGCCGGCTGTGTACCACCACGCGTAAACCGGATCGGACTTCCAGGTACTTTCCGGGATGTAAGTGCCGTCCCAGTTCTGGAGTCGCAGTGCAACGTCGCCGGTCGCGAACCATTTTCCCATAGTCGCGTACTCTTCCGTAGAGCCCGCCGTAGCTTCCACGACGTTAAGGTCATCCGTGCAACGCGCCCGTTCCAAAACAATCGCGCACGTGGCCGGCATCACGTTATCTTGAAAAAGGCGCTCGTACGACTCTCCCCCGCCATACGCACGCAATGCCGCGCCCGCAGGCGGGCTGGGACTTGCCGGCGCGGCCGCAATCGGCAGCGGTGCCAAGATTACCAGCGCGAGGATCACTCGGTTCAACATAATCATTACCGGATAGCGTACTCCGTGATTTTTCCGGCGGTGGTGATGCGGCCGATCTTCGCGCTCTTCCACTCCGTAAACCACAAGGCACCGTCGGGGCCCGTGGTAATGGACGCGGGCCGGCTGTCGTGTGTTGGAATCGGGTACTCAACGATCGTTCCGCCGCTGGTGACGCGGCCAATTCGATTTGCGAGCGCGTCGGTGAACCACACGGCGCGATCCGGGCCAGTTGTGATCCCACAGGGAGCGCTATCTGAAGTGAGCCCGCGAGCGATTGACGTGAATTTACCGTGGGTGGTGACTCGTCCGATGCTCGCACCGTAATAGTTGGCAAACCAAAGCGCGCCATCGGGGCCATTGGCTATGCCGATCGGAGCACTGGCGCGCGTCGGGATCGCATATTCGATAAGCTTCCCGCCCGTCGTGACACGACCGATCTTGTTTCCGGCAAACTCGGTGAACCAAAGCGCTCCATCAGGGCCGGCGACGATTTGTCGCGGCCAGCTCGGGGCTGCTATCCTCGCCACGAGTGTCCCGGCGCCACGGATGGTCAAGGTTCCGATGGCGTCATCGCGCTGGTCTCCGGTGATCCACAGCGTACCGTCTCGGGCGGTAGTAATATCGGACGGATGCGCTACCGGGGACTTGAAGGCGTCGATCTTTGCGCGAGGAGAGATTCGTCCGATAGTGGCTTTTCCGCTTTGCGTGAACCAGAGGGCACCGTCGGGGCCGCGCGTGATTCCAAGCGGTAGACTTCCATCGGGCAGTGGGTATTTTTCGATCGTCCCTGTCGTTGTGATGCGGCCGATGCTCCCGGAAACGTCCGTAAACCATAACGCCCCGTCCGGACCCGCTGCGATTCCAAACGGGCGAGACGAAGAAGCCCCGACGAGAGCGATCAATGACGGTAGCGTTACGAGATGAACTAGGCGCACCGAGGCAACCTATTCGCCCTCGGCCGCGCCGGCGCTCCCTTAGAGTCCGTTAAGAGGCGGTTTGCCGCCCTAGAGTCTGGGAACAACGACCCGAAGGATGACGCTTAGATCTTTGGCGTGGATTGCCGTCGCGACGCAAGTTGCCGCGACCGCGGCACCGGCCGATCAATACTTCGGTAAGCTCAAGATGAGCGCCCTGCGCGTGCGCTACGAAACGATGCAGCTCAAGAAACGCTACGAAACTCACCAACTGCGCGCGGACGAAACGATTCATTTGCTTGTCTTAACCGAAGATGCATTCGAAGAATGGTCGCGGCTCTACCCAAAAGACCCGTGGCTGGCGTCTACCGGCTTCGCGATGGCGCACCTGTACGAAGAACTTCCCGGCCAGCTCTCGCGCGATCGTGCCGTAAAGCTTTTTGTGTACGTGAAGACGAGTTTTCCGAATACGCACTATGCTGCCGAGAGCCGTAACGAACTGCACGAGGGAATCCGCGTAAAACCCATGCCGAGCGCTTCGCCGGTGCCAACGCCAACGACTACGCCGACAGGCTCGGGAGCGCCATCGGCAACCCCAAGTGCGCTGCCTACGGTTACGCCTAAAATGCTCGCTGGCCGATGACGTTTCCGGGTGGGCTGTAGCGGCAAACCAGGCGGTAGTTGCCATCGGAACCGCTGACCCCGGCGCACCCTACCCGTTTGGTATTCCGCCACACCATCTGTGAGTAGTGGCCGACATCAAACCAGTTCCCGGTCGTGCTCACGTCGGGAAACGTGCCATTACGAAAGTTCTGCTCTTCTTGACCCCACGTGTCGACCATTTGCGTCAGCGAAAAGGCGCCGGCCGTCCCCATCCAAAGATTCTCGCCCTGATTTCGTGCGTTCGGATCGTGTTGGAAATCGAGCTCGGAACTCAATGAGCTCGCCCAAGCTCGAGCTGCAGCAGCCAGATCATTGGACCACGATAGCGGCGCGACGCCAACTGCCGACCGGTACGCGTTATGGGCGTGCAAAAGTTCTTGCGAAAAGGACGCTGGACTCGTGCTTGCCGCCGAAATGGCGATTGAGAGAATCCAGCTAAGAGCCACGTCGTTCACCGATGCGCGAGTAACGGCGAATTTGGAGCGTCGGTCAGAAAGCTTTCGCTCGAAATAAGATCGGCGATTGCTGCGGCTTTTCGTGCTGTTTCGGACGACCCGAAGTGCCGCGCTTGCGAAAGATCCGAGAGCGCGTTGGTGCGAGCCTTTCCATACGAATCCTCTTGATTAAGGTGACCGTAACCAACGGCGACGCGCGTCCACGCCTCACCGGCAACCAGGTAGTTCGGCCCTACCAGGTCGGTTAACTGTTGCGAGTCGACCGAAGCCGGGGTCGCTGCCGCCACAAACTCTTGAGCGTGCCACGCGGCGGTCGTGTCGTCTTCTTCAGCAACACTGGAACAATCGGTCGTGACGGTTGACCAGTCCGATGCAAGCCAAGCTCGGTCGCATCGCTCGCCAACCACCGACGATTCCTGGCCCAATGCGGGGCTAACCGCCAGTGCGGTCAGCAGTAACGTCACTGCCGCGTAGCCGCTCTTGAATGCCGCCATCGTCGCGACACTTCGCCAGGGGATACTTGTGCTTCCCTCATCGCCTGTCTCTTGCACGACGGTCGTTTCGCCGTGATGTACCGTGGTTTGAAGGCCTAATGGTGAGGGGCGGTGCTGACGACCGCTCCAACGGGATACTGAAATCCGATGAGAGTGTTGGTAGGTGTGCCTCCGGCTGGGTAGCCATAAAAGCCGGCGTTGTTGAGGCAGTCGTCGGGCGCGATTACGGAACTTCCCGACAGCCCAAACTGCAGGACGTCGCAGGTACTGTTGAGCGGCGTCGTGCCGACAATGCTGCCCGTCGAACCGGAAACCGTCACTTGGTAAATCGCCGACTGATGGTGGTTCTGATAGAACTGATCGCCGATCGCGACGTTCGTTCCGTCCCACTGGATTCCGCCCGGGAACGTCACGTTCTGATTTAAAGTGATGCTCTTGAAGCTGCTGCTTCCGCTCGGGAGTTCACCGAAAGCGAAGGCATTGGTGTTGTCGAGGCCATCGGCAAAGAGATTGCCGGCGCCGTCATACGCCACGAAATACGGCGCGGTCAGAAAACCGGGTGCGTATTTCTTCGGCGTGCCCTTCGCATTGGCGTAAATCCAAATGGCGCCGCCACTCGCGGGGCCCACCTCCGTAACGGCTAGATCTCCGGTGGTTGGATCGACCGAGCAGCCTAAGAGATTCCTCGCCTGGGTATTCTTCAGCGTCGCAAGTCTCTTTGTTCCGCCGTGCGCGAACTCGACGATCGATAAAGCATCCCAATCTACGATCCAGACATGGCCGGCTTGGTCGACGCAGTCGCCCATGGGCTTTATGAAGCCGGTGAGTTTCCCCGACGGCTTGCCGGCCGGATACGAATATACGGAGACGGAGCCGGTTCCGGCATTGGTGACGTAGAGAAGATGTTGCGCCTTGACGCGTGGTGCCATCCAAGACGGAGTGCGATCGCGGTGCACTGTCGCCGCGGCGATTCGTGAGATCATGTCTTGCGGCAGCGATGCCGGCAGCGGCGCGCCACAGCCGGCGAGCAGCGCGGTAGCCGCGCCTATGCTGAAGCCCAAGCGCATAACCGCGATTCGCCAAAACATCAAGGCCTCCAGAAGCGTGAGTGCAACTCGAGGGCTTCCAACCGTCCGATGGCCGCTCCTCCAGCAGCCACGCTCCGCAAAAGTAATCGGTTGCGCGATGGCTCCGCTCGTGGACAATGGCACGCCGTTTGTGACGTCGAGCGCGGCGCGGTGATTGCGTTTGAACACATTAACGAACCCGGGCGGATCGGTTTACGATCGGCCGCTTTTAACCCCGTCCGAAACCGAGTCAACGCTCGCAGAACCCTGAGCGGGGGCGACGCGCTGGACCGTCGAAGCCCGAGCGAACCCTGCCTCGGAGAGAGTGTGTGTATACGACGCCTCAGCATATTATTGCCCGCGCCGCGGGTGCCGCGCTGATTGCTTTAGGACTGGCCGCTTGCTCGGGCTTCGGCTCG
>CAZMPP010000225.1:0-4880 GCA_964568035.1 uncultured bacterium | reverse complement strand
TGCGAACGTTGCCGTCACCCTCGATTAGGAAACGGTTATAGTAAAAATCGAGCTTGGTGGCGTTCAAGTACAGGATCGTGCTAGGAGGCTGCGGAGTAGGCGTCGGTGCGGGCGCAGCGGCTCTAGCGGCGGCGGACGCGACGAGAACTACCAGCGTTGTCAGCGCCGTCGACAGCGCGATTCGTGCCACGGTGGCCTCGAGTTCTGCTCGGGGGGAAGGCGTGCCTTGCGGAGGGCCAAATCGGCCGCCGCGAAAAGGTTGAGTAAAGAATGAAGCGCGTGGTCGCAATTGTGATTGACTCGGGTGGCGTTGGTGCGCTCGGCGATGCGGCAGAGTACGGTGACGCACCCGGTGCCGATACGATCGGGAACGTGGCGCGCGCAATCGGCGGCCTCTCGTTGCCCAATCTGGAGCGCCTGGGAATCGGGCACATTGCAGACGCTCGCGGTGTGGCTCGGGTTGCCGAGCCGCGTGCGCGCGTCGCAAAACTTCGCGAAAAGAGCCGCGGAAAGGACACGATTACGGGGCATTGGGAGATGACCGGAATCATCACCACCGTGCCGTTCCCCACCTACCCGAACGGTTTTCCGGGCGCGGTCGTCGACGCATTCGCGCGCATTGCCGGCAAACCGCCGCTCGGAAACCGAACCGCCTCGGGCACCGAAATTATCGAGGAGTTGGGGCCGGCCCACCTTGAGAGCGGACGCCCGATCCTCTACACGTCGGCGGACTCGGTCTTTCAGGTGGCCGCCCATGAGGAGATCGTGCCGCTGGCTACCCTTTATGAGTGGTGCGCGGCAGCTCGGGAGATGCTCCGCCCGCCCCATAACGTCAACCGAGTCATCGCCCGCCCGTTTCGGGGAAGACCGGGGTCTTTTGCCCGGACGCCGAATCGACGGGACTATGCAATCGAGCCGCCCCCGAACTTGCTCGACGAGCTCTGCACCGGACATGTCGAGGTGCACGCGGTAGGAAAGATCGGCGACATCTACTGCGGACGGGGAGTATCGTCGTCCGTGCGGGTGACCGACAACCGCGACGCGATGGAGAAAACGTTCGACTTGCTGGACAACGTCGACCACGGCTTTATCTTTACAAATCTGAACGACTTCGATTCAAAGTACGGCCATCGCCGCGACGTGCGCGGTTACGCCGCGGCTTTGATGGAGTTCGACGCGCTTTTTCCGGAAGTGGAATCGCGCTTGCGGCCGGGGGACGAAGTCATCATCACGGCCGATCACGGTTGCGATCCGACGGCGCCCGGCTCGGATCACACCCGAGAGTACGTTCCGTTCGTGCATCTCGCACCGGGGCCGGGTGCATCGCTCGGCGAACTCGAGGGGCTCGACGAAGTCGGAAAAGCCGTGAAGCGAGCGTTACTTGGATAGCGCCGTGCAGATCGCCGTAAAGGCCATCGCCGAGCGCCGCGTTCCGGCGTCGTGGCACGCGCTCAAGCGAACGACCGACGTCGTCGTGGGCGTGCTGCTGCTAATCCTTACCGCTCCGGTCGTTGCCCTCGCTGCCATCGCCATCGCGGCGGTAACGGGCGGCACGCCGTTTTTCACACAAGAACGAATCGGCATGCACGGCCGGCGCTTCAAAATGTTCAAGCTGCGCACGATGGTCAACGGCGCGCACGCGATGCGCTCCACCGTGATGCATCTCAACGAAGTCGACGGCCCGGTTTTCAAGATTCGTAACGATCCGCGGCTCCATCCCTTGGGCCCCTTCTTGCGGCGCACGAGCATCGACGAGCTGCCGAATCTGATCAACGTGGTCCGCGGGGAAATGTCACTGGTGGGACCGCGTCCGGCGCTGCCCAGCGAGGTCGAGCACTACGACGCGTTGGCGCTGCGGCGACTGAGCGTCCCGCAGGGCGTTACCTGCCTTTGGCAGATCAACGGACGAAGCAACGTTTCGTTCGAGCACTGGATGGAGCTCGATAACCGCTACGTCGACGAATGGACGCCCCTCGGAGACCTGGGGATCATCGTCAAGACGATACCCGCCGTCTTGCGAGGAGGCGGGGCGCATTAGAGGCTCTTCACCGCACCTTCGCGCCGTTCCACAGCCGCGCCGTCAGCGCGGAATCTCGATCGCCGGCTCGACACTCTTTATCATGGGCGCCACTTTTGCATCGACCTTGCTCGGGTTTATGCGCGAGGTCGTCAACGCGCGCTATTACGGAACTCGCTGGGAGATGGACACCTTTTTGGCGGCGGCGACGATCCCGACCATTCTTTTTGGGGTCTTCAACGGCGCGCTGGTGAGCGCGCTGGTTCCCACGTTCTCCGAATATTTGGCCCACCGTAAGGAAGATGAGGCCTGGCGCCTCGCCAGCACGGTGCTCAATATCCTGGCCATCGTCGTGACGATCTGCGCGGTAATTGGGTTCTTCACCGCGCGGTGGTACGTGCCGCTGATCGCCCACGGTTTTCCGGCTCCGCAAATGGGCGTCGCCATCCGCATGACGCGCTGGCTGATGCCGAGCATCGTTGCGGTAAGCCTTAGCGGCGTGCTCTCTGCGATGCTCAACGCGTATCACCGCTTCCGCTCGGCCGCGCTGGTCGGCGTGGCTGTAAACGCGGTCACAATTGCTTGCGTCGTTATCTTGAGCCAGCGCCTGAACATCTACGCGCTCGTGGTTGGAACGACGCTGGGATTGATCGCCCAGATGGTCGTGCAACTGCCGTCGTTTCTTTCGATCGGCAAGTACCGGCCGATTATCGATCTGCACCATCCAGGGTTAAAGAAGATCTGGGTTTTGCTCGGACCGATCATCGTCGGTTCGGCCGCCGGACAGCTGGCGCTCTTTTTCGATCGTTTCTTCGCTTCCACGCTGGCACCGGTATATATCGCCGGCATGAACTACGCGACGAAACTGGTCAACTTTCCGCAGCAGATTTTCGCTGCCGCGATCGCTACCGTAATTTTTCCGCTGCTGGCGGCGCAGTTCGCGCGAGAGAATCGCCGCGGCGTGGCGCGCAGCGTCGTGACCGGCTTGCGCCTCGTGAACTTCATAACCATACCCGCCGCCTGCGCCCTTATCGTCTTGGCACATCCGATGGTTCAGGCGCTCTTCGAACGGGGGACGTTTCAGGCATCGGCAACCGATCTCACGGCCTCGTTGCTCCCGTATGCAGCGATTGGTTTAATCGCCCTCGCTGCCAACGTCGTGCTCACGCGTTGCTGCTTCGCCTGTCGTGAAACGCTCTGGCCGGTGACCATCTCCGTCGCGACGGTCGTGCTGAACGTACTGCTCTCGCTCGTTTGGCTTCCGAGTCTCGGCGCGCGCGGACTGCTGCTCGCGAACTCCGTAAGTCAGAGCCTTCAGGCGGTTCTGCTCTTGATGCTGACGGCCCGATTGGTCTCGGGTATTGACTGGGGCGCTTTGCTGATTTCCGCCGGAAAGGTCGTTATAAGCTCGCTTGCTATGCTGGCGGCGCTGCACTGGATCGGTGCCCTGGGCGTCACCCCGGAAGCGACGCTGGCGTCGCGCGCCTGGTTCCTCTTCGGCCAGATCGCAATCGGCGGCGCTGTATTCGTTGCTTTTGCTCGCGTGCTCAATGTCGAAGAGATCGGCCTTGCCTGGCGCACGATCGTGGCGAAGTTCGAGCGCAACCTCGTCAGCCCGCCCGAGAATCGCGAAGCACCCATCGCATAACACTACGGGAACCCCCACCGAACTTTATCCCAATCCAAGCCTAAGGAGGCAAGCGCCCGAACTATTGACTACTGTCAACTTTTTTCTTGGAGGCTAGCTTTTCTTAAAGAGCCAAGCTTCCGGGGCCATGCTCTCGATACTCATGCCTGCGTACAACGAGGCCAGTTCAATCGCAGCCAACGTGTGCGAGACGGTCGAGACGATGAAGGATTTGGGTCTCGATTTCGAGATCGTCGTCATCGACGACGGCAGCCTCGACGGAACGCATACGGCGGCCAGCGACGCGCTTCGAGCGTGGCCCGACCACGTGCGCGTCGTGCGCTGCAATCGCAACGAAGGTAAGGGCAACGAGCTGATTTGCGGCGCGGCCTACGCACGAGGCGAGCGCGTCGCATTTCTCGATGCCGACATGGACCTGCACCCTGAGCAACTGGAAAACTTCCTAACGATCATGAGCGCGCGCGATGCCGACGTGGTCATCGGTTCGAAGTTCCATCCCCAATCGAAGGTCGACTATCCGGCAATCCGACGCATCTACAGCTTGTTTTACTTCATCCTCGTGCGAACGCTCTTCGGGCTTCCGGTGCGCGACACGCAAACCGGCATCAAGCTGTTCAATCGTGAGGTGCTCGACCGCGTACTGCCGCGCATCTTAGTAAAGCGCTTTGCGTTCGATCTCGAGCTGCTGGCCAACATCCATCACTTCGGCTATCGCATCGTCGAAGCGCCGGTGACGGTGAACTTCAAGCGCGTCTGCAGCAGGCTGCGCCTGGCCGCGGTGTGGAACGTCTTCCTCGATACCATGGCAATCTTCTATCGCATGCGAATTCTGCATTATTACGACCGTCCCGAGCGCACTCGCGACCGAGCCTCCCGCGTCGCCGGCTCGCACGAAGTCGTCGTCCCCGGTCCGATAATTTCGGAATAGCCGTAGTTGGGCTCCCGTACCGCACTGGTGCTGTTGTTGCCAGGGCTTGGCGACGCCCTGGCCGCGGGTCCAATTCTGCGCGGGTTGACCAGCGAGCGCTGGACGATCGACGCGATGACGATGCATCCGCCGGTCAGCGACTACGTGCGCGAACTCGGCATCGTTCGCGACGTCGTGCAGCTTCCAATCCGGCCGACGGCGGGCGACACGCTTCGCCGGGTTCTCCCTTTGCGATCGCGGCGCTACGACCGCTGCATTTTGCCCTTCCCGGCGACGCGTTGGCAGTA
>CAZMPP010000224.1:0-4899 GCA_964568035.1 uncultured bacterium | reverse complement strand
TGCAGGCGCGATTGCGCGGCCGCAACTTCCCCCGAGAGATCGCGGTGCGCTGCGACGGCATGGGCGACGGCTTCTTGAGCCGCGGCAGCGTCGCGTTCGGCATCCTCGGCGCGTCCTCGTGCTTCGAGCAGCTCCTCGTCCAACGATTCGAGGGTTCGCCGTCGCTCGCCGTAGCGGTGGGCAGCGCCGCCGGCGACGATCTCGGTTTGCTCGGCGCGTTCCCTCGCGGCGCGCTCCTCGCGTTCGAGGCGCTCGGCTTCGGCGCGCAGCGATTCGGCGCGCATGCGCCGCTCGGCCTTGTGCCCGGCCTGCTCGGTCGCCGTTACTTCGACTTCGCGCAACCGCGTCAGTACCGTGTCGAGTTTTGCACGCGCCTGCGCCAGCGCCGCGTGCGCCGCTAACTCACGCTCGCGCGCCGTATCGACGTCGGCCGTGAGCGGAGCGATGCGATCGTCGAGTCCCGCGATGCTTTCGAGCAGCGCGGCGCGTTCTTGATCGACGCGCGCAGCGTCTTGGGTCGTCTGCGTCGACTGGCGCTCCAGCGCTTCGCGCCGCGCCAGCGCCGCA
Source organism: uncultured bacterium (assembly GCA_964568035.1). Lineage (GTDB taxonomy): Bacteria > Vulcanimicrobiota > Vulcanimicrobiia > Vulcanimicrobiales > Vulcanimicrobiaceae > Cybelea. Next base: position 4,332 of record CAZMPP010000224.1, on the reverse strand, counting down.
GCGTACTCGGCCTCGAGGACGGCAAGCTCGCCGCGCACGTGCTGCGCCTGCGAACGAAGTTCTTCCAGCTGCAGCTCGCTGCGATACAGTTGCGTGCGCAGCTTGGCAGCATCGGCTCCGAACACCGCCGCTTTCCCCGCGGCGGCAGCGCGCAGCGCATCGTCGCGCTCCAGCTCCACGCGCAACGAATCACGCTCGGCCCGGCGAGAAGCGCCGGCGCGCAGGTACGATAGTATCTCCAAATCGCGCACGCGCGTCCCGACTCGGCGATACCGCTTGGCTCGCCGCAACTGCGTATCGAGCTCGGGAATGCGCCGCTCCAGTTCGGCGAGCAGATCGTTTATGCGTATCGCGTTCTGCTCGGTTCGCTCGAGCCGGCGCATCGATTCCTGGCGGCGCGATAGAAATTTGCCGATACCCGACGTCTCTTCGAAGAGCGCGCGGCGGTCGACCGGTTTACTGGTGAGAATCGCGTCGATCTGACCCTGCGAGACGATCGCGTACGATCCCGGCCCAAGCCCCGTTCCCATTAGCAGATCGACGACGTCGCGCAGCCGCACCGGTGTCTGGTTGATGAAGTACTCGCTCTCGCCGACGCGATAAGCGCGCCGCGTAATCTCTACTTGCGCGAAGTCGATCGGCAGCCGGCGGTCGGAGTTGTCGAAGGCGACCGAGACTTCGGCCAAGCCCAGCGGCTTGCGCGAATCGGTTCCCTTAAAGATGACGTCTTCGAGCAACGGCGAGCGCAGGCTGCGCGCCGCCTCGCCTAAGACCCAGCGAAAGGCGTCGACGAGATTCGATTTCCCCGATCCGTTGGGGCCGACGATCGCGGTGACGCCCTCCCCGAACTCCAGCGTCGTCGGCTCGGCAAACGTTTTGAATCCGAAGGCCCGTATGCGTTCGAGTCTCACGCCTCGGACCCCAGGATCGACTCGAGCGCTGCTTGCGCCGCGGCTTGCTGGGCCGATTTCTTCGACGGGCCGTTCCCCTTGCCCAGAACCTTGCCCGCGACGCTGACGCGCGAGCTGAAGGCCGGACGCTGCGGCGTGCCGCGGCTCGTTTCGCGATAGACCGGGGTCGCGGAAAGATGTTCCTGCGCGTAGTGCTGCAAGCGCGTCTTGGAATCGAGCAAGGAGTCGAACGAATGATCGAGCGCCGCGACGTGCTGCGTTAACACGAAATCGCGCGCCTTCTCCAGGCCGTACCGCAGATAGAGGGCTCCCACGAAGGCTTCGAAGGCATCGGCAAGCACCGACGTGTTTTCGGTGCCGCCGGCGCTGCGCATTCCGGCGCCGAGACGAAGCAGCCCCGAAAAGCCGAGCCGCCGCGCAGATTGCGCGAGCGTCGCGTCGTTGACGATGGCGGCCTTACGCAAGGTCAGCGCACCTTCCGGTTCTTCGGCAAACTGTTCGTAGAGCCACGCGGCGGTGATGCATCCGAGAATCGAGTCGCCGAGAAACTCCATCCGCTCGTTGGAACCGCCGCCGCGCTCTTTTGCATAGCTCTGATGGACGAACGCCTTCTCGAACGGGCTGGGATCGACCACACGGCGGATGCCGGCGAGACGCAGCAGGTCCCGCAAGCGCCGCCGGTACGCCTCGCCGCTCATTACGCTCGACCGTGTTACTCCGGGCGGACTTTGGCGAAGACGATGACGCTATTGTGCCCACCGAACCCGAACGAGTTGGAAAGGGCGACTCGTATCGGTGCGCTACGCGCCACGTTCGGAACGTAATCGAGGCGGCACTCCGGGTCGGGGTACTCGTAGTTCGTCGTCGGCGGCATGAGATCGTTACGAACCGCCAGCACCGTCGCAACGCCCTCGATCCCGCCGGCCGCACCGAGTGCGTGACCGTGCATCGACTTAGTCGAGCTGACGCCGATGCGGTAGGCGTCCTCGCCGAAGGTCTTTTCGATCGCTTTCGATTCGGCCGGATCGCCGACCGGGGTCGAGGTGCCGTGTGCGTTGATGTAATCGACGTCGCTCGGCTCGATGCCGGCGCTGGCTAAGGCGCGCGCGAAGGCCAGCCGGACGCCGTTACCCTCGGGGTCGGGCGCGACGAGGTCGTAAGCATCCGACGACTGCCCGTAGCCTAAGACTTCACAGTAGATCGAAGCGCCGCGTGCCCTGGCGTGTTCGTAATCCTCGAGCACCAAGATTCCGGCGCCCTCGCCGAGTACGAAACCGTCACGCTCGCGGTCGAAGGGACGGCTGGCACGCGTCGGTTCGTCGTTGCGGGTCGACATCGCGCGCATAGAGCAGAAACCGCCGATGGCGAGCGGCGAAACGGTTGCCTCGCTCCCGCCGGTAATCATCGCGATCGCGTCGCCGTGCGCGACGGCATTGTACGCCGTGCAAATCGCATCGTTCGCGCTGGCGCAGGCGCTTGCCGCCGCAAAAAACGGTCCGCGATAGCCGAACGCCATCGAGATGTGCGCCGGCGCGGCGTTGGCCATCAGCATCGGAATGAAGAAAGGCGTTACCTTCGACCAGGTGCCGTTCTCGTTGGCTTTGTCGGAGTTGAGCCAAAAAGTGATGATGCCGCCGATGCCGGTGCCGACGACGCCCCCAACTCGTTCCTTGAACTCGGGGTCGTCGGGCAGCTTGGCGTCTTCGATCGCTTCGCGAGCAGCGACCAAAGCAAACTGCGTGAAGCGGTCCATCCGGCGTGCTTCCTTACGGCCGATCAACTGCTCTGGATACCAGTCCTTGACCTCGCCTGCGATACGCGTATCGAAGAGGGCGGCGTCAAAAGCGGTGATAGGAGCGATACCGGATTCGCCGGCGATCAGACGTCTCCAAAACTCGTCACGAGTGTTGCCGACTGGGGTCACGGCGCCCAAGCCGGTGACGACGACCCGTCGCCGGGCAGGCGGTTGCATACTGGAAGCGCTCAAAGCTTCACCAAGTTACGGCGGCTCTAAGGTCGTTCCCCCTCGCGCAAATTGCAGCAGAAGCAGGAGCACCAACGTCACGGCGAACAGAAGCGCCGCGGCAACGATGAGCGCCACCCGGCGGGCACCCGCGCCGGCGCAGCGTGTAAAGCCGTCACCGAGAAAGGCCTGCGCGCAGTAGGCGGGCCGCCACCAGCCCAGCCAGATCCCCGCGGATGCAGGACGCGACGGCCAGCCATCGGCCTGTTGTTGCCAGCGCCGTCGCAGCGCCGGGTTACTCCCCAGACGTGAATGAATACGCGCCAGCGACGCAGCGTCGACCACGCTGCCGGCTTCCCAGGTCCGGCCGAAGCTTCGCGGCGCGTTCCAGCGCTGCGACGTCAGGTCGTAGGTGAACTCGCCGATATCTGAGAGCGCACCGTCCTCGTCGATGTGCAACGTGTAAAAGGCCGGGTTATTGCCGTAGATCGGTGAGAGCGATCCGAGGGTTAAAACCGGAACCTTGCCGGCGAGCCGGAAATCGAAACGATGCGCGTGGCCGCTGAGGACGAAAGCGACGCCATTGCGCGGCGAAGCAACGAGCGCGTCGACTGCGGCATTCGCGTCCGGTTCGAGAAACGGCCAGGCTACCAGACCGCGCACGTAAGTCGTGGTTTGCGCGTCGTATCCCGGCGGAATGTGCATGATGAGAATCGTTTTGCCGCCGTGCGGTCGCGCTAGGGTTTGCGCCAGCCAGGCCAATTCGCCACGCCCCGCATCCCGCTCGTTGCCGTCGCAATCGCCGCCGAAGACCAGCGAGAAGAGCACCGAGTTGACCACCACGATGCGCCGGTCTCCGCTGAGCGCCATCGAATAATAGCCGCCGCGCGCGAAATCCCTTACGAAATCCGCCGATTCCCGGCCGCGCGTGACCAGCGGCGCCCAGATGCGCGCGACGGCTGCCAGATAGGGACCCCTTAGCGGGACTCGATAATCGCCGCAGGGCGCGTCGTTATTTCCCAGCGCTATGAGGAACCGCGCACGAGGAAAGGCGCGCCCAAAGGCACCCGCGATGCGCCGCATCGCCTCCAGGGCCGGACGGTCCGGAGGCACTCCGGGCGCGTAGCGGGCGGCCAACGCGGGAAAGCGATGCGCCAAAAAGTCGCCGGTCAGCACGACGACGGCCGGATCGGGGGCGGCCCGGCGCATGCGGTCGATTGCGTCGTCGAGCAGCACCGCGCCGGCATCGCGCCCGCCTTCGGGATCAGGCGATCGGTCGAAGGGATTCAGGTGAATATCCCCGGCGACCAACCAAAGCCGGCCTTGGCTTGCGGCCGCGGGGAGCGCCCCCCCGGCAGAGACCACGGCCCAGAGCAACACGAGCGGGCACAGGAGGCGCCGAACGGTGTGCTTGCGCTCCCGCGTAGGGGTGGATATAATCAGGGGCTGTCTGCCACC
>CAZMPP010000223.1:0-4900 GCA_964568035.1 uncultured bacterium | reverse complement strand
CCTTACTACCCTGCAGTCCTTAGCCATCCGGCAATTGGAGAACAATGTTCCTACACAACAAGAAAATGATGTATACGGTGCGAGTCGACCAGCCCAACGCAAGGTTTGCGAAAATGCTCCTCGAGCAGTTTGGCGGCCCAAACGGGGAGCTCGGCGCGGCTTTGCGCTACTTTGGTCAAGGGTGGGCGGAGTCCGATGGAAAGCGTCGCGACTTGCTGTTAAATATCGCGACGGAAGAGCTATCGCATCTCGAAATGGTAGGCCAAATGCTGACGATGCTCCTCAAAGGTTCCCCCGGCGCGTTGGTCGATCAGGTCGAAGGGGGATACATCGGCGACTTACTCGATCAGAAACACGATCACTACACGGAAATGTCCCTCAATAGCGGTCAAACCGTCCTTGGAGGCCCAGGGCCGCGTTTTACCGATTCAATGGGGAACTCGTTTACGGCGGATTGGGTCGACACGATCGGAAACCCGACCGCCGATCTTCGCTCCGACATCGCGGCAGAGGCGCGGGCAAAGATCGTTTACGAGCGTTTGATCAAACAGTGCGATGATGCCGGTGCGCGCGACACGCTAACGTTTTTGATGCAGCGAGAAGTAGCGCACCAAAAGATGTTTGAATCGGCGCTAGCGGCCATTCCGGATAACTTCCCGCCGGGAAATATCGTATTGGACGACTTCGCTCACGATTTCTTCCATACATCGACGGAAGAGATCGCCGCGGGAAACGGCACGTCTAGCTCACCTGGGTACAAGTTACTCACCTCGCAGAAGCTTTGGGAATTCAGCCCCAAGGCCGGCGAGCCTCACGGCGGTGATCCGGAACTTCCGCCGGCAAATCCCGAAGTAGCATCGGAGACGCGCAAGAAGGCGAGTTCCCACAAGTAACCTCCAGAAACCGCCGCAACGCAATCGTCGCAAAGGCACCGCCAGACCGGTGCCTTTGCGGCGGGGAACCACCGTTTCGCCGCGTAATGCAGATGAACATGACGGACAACGAAGAAGCCTCGGCGCCAGAATCCGCAGTCGGCGCAGATCCCTCGCGATGCTTCGCACAGTGCCCCACGCATGCGGTGGGACACTGCTACGAGGATTTCGGGCATAGCGGCGATCACAAGTGCAGTTTCGATAGAGGCACCTTTTAAGGATCGGCGCATGGCCGGCGCCCGTCGCGTGCACGGGTCGGTCTTGCGCACTACGCCTCGGCTGAGTAAACTGGCCCCTTTTCTAGAGGTGCTCTTCCCGCGCGGTCTACTTTCCCTGAATACGGGCTGCCTGAATTTGCCGCTACGGTGTGGGGAAGAAGGCAGGATAAGGGCCCAGCGTTAGGATCGCCACATCGAGCATTTCTAGTTTTGCAAGTGGCAACGAATCTACCGCTGCGCGAGCCGCCGCTTCGTCGGCGCACTCTAGCAGCATTACCGCACCCGCCGCGTCCTTTCTGCTCCAGATCGAACGAACGACCCCGTCTCTGTAGAGCTCGCGCACCCGCTCTCGCTCGGCCTCGATATGTTCGGCGAATTGCTCGTCGGTGAATCGCTCGGTGAGACGACGTGAAATCGAAATGAACTGCATGCGAGGATGAGTGGATACTAGACCAAAAACTCCTGCGTCGTCGAGGTGCGGGGCTCGCGCGTGCGGTTAGTCAGAGGTAGGGTTCCAGGCAAGTGCAAGGGCGCTAAGGTTTTAGTTTGAACGCTATGCCGCAACCGAGACCATTTGCGCAGTGTGGATCACCGCTTTGCGGCGCCGTACCGTATAAATAGCCAGTGGATAGTAGATTTAGGGGCCACCGCTTCCGAATTCGGTCGTCCCGAAGTGCCCGGTGCATCTTGAATTAAACCGCCGAAACGGACCCTTGACATCCGATCCGCATCAGCTGCGCCAGCCGAATCGGTCGTGCCATACAACTTCCCGTCCTTGCCTCGAAGCGAAGTGCCAGCGGGGTGGCTACCGTCTGCGCCGTTGTGGAATCGGTGCAAGGATCGTTTCCTGGCCGTTCCGCTCAATCTTGAAGAGTATTCCGCATCCCTCTCCCTGGCAGCGGACCTGGCAAAGGGCAAAATCCCGTACCACATCGAGGCGCGCATCGAGCAGGCAGATCGGCGTTTCAGTGCGGGGGTGGAGCGAGCCGGCTCGCTTGGCGGCCGAAGCGGACTGTGAGACGCCGGCCCAACTCCGTGGCGACTATGACCGTTCATTCATCGGCAGAAATGGAAAGAAGAAGTGAGCTACCGAAGAAAGAGAAATCCTACATAGGTGGTTTCATCATTGTCGCGCCCATTGCGTCGGCTTGCGACTTGCACATCATCTTTACGTTGTGCTTTTTCATCATCGCTTGTTTTTGGTCAGCAGTCATACCGGCCATTTTGGACTTCATCTGAGGCTGAGTCATGTACATCTTCTTGGTCATGTTCACACCGACGACAGGGTCACCTGAAGCGCACTTGGGCATCGCCATCATCGGAGCTGCGGTCGACATGCTGCTTTGCGCCTGACTCGGTTGCATGCTTACGAGAAACATGCTCATGGCTCGCGACCTATGAGGTCAGGTGTTCGCTGGAATAGGACTGCCTCGCGCGGGTACGTCACGACGCATGGTGAGACGGAGACTTGCTACGACGCCATCACTTGGAACACCAGTGTGTCGATTATCGCCTTGCAAAAGAACGACCTGGTGCTGGTTTGGAGCGCTACCGTCGCGGCAAGCGCCCCATCATCGGCTCGTCGCAAATCCGACGCCGCTTTAGGGGACGGTCGGCCGCGCATTCATGACGATCTTAAAGACGAAGCGATCAAACAAAATGTTCCGGGCCGGAGCCGAAAACTTTGTATGCTTAGTGTTTTGATGGTGGGCGGTATAAGGATTGAACTTATGACCTCTTCCGTGTCAAGGAAGCGCTCTCCCACTGAGCTAACCGCCCGTCGCAATCGCGAGAAGTGCCGATTTTTCGCAGTTTTGCGCGCCGGCCCTGCCGCTCGGAGGTTTGACAAGGCCTTCGCGCGCGTGATAGAGTGGCGCGTACCACTTTTCACTCGCCAACACGGAGGCACGATGAATCAAAATCTTCGAAATTGCTTCCCCTGGCCGTCAATGACTGACGGTGGGTCGGCGTGTTTTGGACCTTCGGAGGGCGGGCCGGCGTAACGTCGGCGTCTCGATCCATCCGAAGGCCTCCGCGAACGACCGGGGGCCTTTTCATTTTCCACATTTCACTCGCATAAGTGAGGCAACATCATGGAACTCTGGCATCAGAGCGAGGCTCGGGTGCGCCATGACGACGCCTTGGAAAACGCCCGCCGCGGCCGGCTCGCAAGCCTGGCATCGAGCGGACGAAGTCCGGGGATTCGCATTCGCATTGCGGCCGCAGCGCAGGGACTGAGCGACGCCCTCGAAGCATTCGCGCAGAATCTGGCCGGCGGTGAAGCTCGCTAATCGCTACAGAAGGGCGGCGGCATCCATCGTGACGTCGGCGCCCTTCCACTCTTTTTCGAAGTGCGCACGCGTGGCCGCGGCCTGCGCTTCTTGTCCGTCGGCGGCCATTGCGGCAGCCAATCCGTAGAGCGCGCGCGGATCGTCGGGATAGGTTTGCAGTGTTGCATTGAACGCGTCAATCGCCTGGGCGTTAGCACCGCGCCGCAAATAGAGCGCGCCTAGCGCCTCGCCAGCCGGAACGTACGGAATTATTTCGCCCGAATAATCCGCCCGCTGATTAGCGATCGCCGCCTCGAGCCAGCGCTCGGCCTCGCGGTCGTTGCCGTCGGCTTCGGCGAGCCGTGCCAAAAAAAGTTGCGGCAAGTAGCCGCGCCTCGGAGGGCCGTTCTTCATGAGGTCCGCCGCGATCGCGCGCGCCTCGCTCGTATTCTGCAGCTGCAGCGCGGCGAGCCCCCGAACCGCCGGTCCGCCATATTGATTGCCGGTCGCCGCATAGGCGCCGGCGTAGTCGCCGAAACGCAGGGCGGTCAGCGCGTCGAAGCTGGTGTCGAGTCCGGCGGCCATGCGCTGCGCCCACTGTCGCGCGACCGAATAGTTCCCCAGCATCATCGCGGCAGCGTAGCCGACGGCGATATCGTGATTGACGTAGCGATCGGTGTGTTGCGGGTCGCTCCCCGAAGTGTTGAGCTGCTGCATTAAGGTGTAGGCGCGCTCGCTTGAGGCAATTGCCGCGGTATAATTGCCGGTTTCGGTCCAATAATGCGCCGGCATATGCGCCAGGTGCTCGGCTTGCGCCGGAAAGTCGGCGGCGTCGAGACGTTGGGCGCATTTGAGCGCGGCCTCGCGTTGCGGCGCTAGATCGTAGAGATGAAGGCAGAGATGGTTGGCCATCGGATTGGTTGGATCGTCGCGCAAAACACCCTCGACAAGCGTCAGGGCGTCCTGCGTTTCTAAACTGAGCGGCGCCGAACTGTTCCAGGTTAATCCGCCGGTCTCAATTAAGGCTTCTGCCGTCAAAAGTCGCACGTTCCGATCTGCGGAACGCTCCGCGAGCGATACCATGGCGTGACGGTAGGCGGTGTCGTCGTCCTGCCAGTCGGCAAAGCTGCCTTTATAGCGAAGCTGCATGGCTGTGATCAGACCTCGATTATCGGGCGATAGACTCGACTCGAGCGCCACCGCTCGCGCAATCGCCTGCTGTCCGGCCGCGAAACGCTCTTGCGTGATCGGCGTGTTGAGATCCGGTCCTTTGGCGAGTGCGATGCCCCAGTATCCCATTGCCAGACGCGGATCGCGCACCGTCACCTGCGCAAACGTTTGGGCCGCGGCGTCGCCATTATACGCATAATAGAAGAAGAGAGCTCGATCGATTTCGGATTGCGCCTGCGGACCGGCGGCTGCGACGGGCAGATGAACGGAGGTGGCTGCCGCCACGACGGCAGATATGATGACGGCGACG
>CAZMPP010000222.1:0-4912 GCA_964568035.1 uncultured bacterium | reverse complement strand
CGTCCCAATCCCAACAAAAAACACGTGTGCGCCAGCATGACGACGGTGCGATCCTCCGGCCTTCCCCACGGCGCTTCGCCATCGCCGCTCTCCATTCGGAAGAGGCCGCCGCGGCCGATCTGTTCGAGCACGCGCCGCAACTCCGGCTGAAAGACGATCGGGATCGTCACGGCAGCTCCGACGACGACCAACCGCAGGATCGTCGCCAAGAGCGGCAGTTGGAAAAGGTTCGCCAAGCCGAGCAAACCGACGGTCACGAGTATCCCGATCAATATTTGCACGGCGCGCGTTCCGCGAATCAAGAGCAAGACGTAGTAGATCAGAATGCTCGTGGCGATCACGTCGACGACGTCGGAGATGCCGACGTAATGCCCGATAGTGCTAAACACGATCGTTTCCGATCTGCAGCTCCAAGACGCGTTGCGGTACAATCTGCTCCGCCTGCAATCCGTCGGCGGCGATCGCCGTTGTGACCTCGGGGGGGAGCGGCGACAGCAGTTCGCTGGTACGGCCGCAGGCAAAGCGTCCGAGTTCGGCATCGACCAGGCCCGTCACCAGCCGCGCGCCGCTCACGCTCGGATCCCATTCGACGACGAGGCCCTTAGGAATAGCGCGACAGGCCAATATCCCGGCCGGGCGCCCATCGCCGGCCAATGCATCCAGCAGCGGCGGCAAGGCTTCGGCCAACGCAGGGAAAACTGCCAGGGCAATGATTGCCTTCTCGTATAGCGTCGCCCCCGCCGGCGATGAAATCGACGCAACGGCCTCGGGATTGGTCAACGCGATGGACGCATACGAACGTCCGGCTGCAGCGCTGCTGCGCCAAGTCGCATGGCCGCCGCCCCGCCGCGCGGCCTCCTCGAGTGCGTGGCGTTGCTTGTCGGTCGGAACTCCCTCCATGCTCAAGGTCAAGTAAGTCACGCTCGTTTCAACGTTTGCCGTTGCGAGCGTGCAATCTTGCGAATGAGCGAGCTGCGACGCGCGTTCGTCGTTTCGACCGGCAAGAATTCGGCATGGATCTCGATCGACGGTGAGTCGTCGCCGCGTCTTGCGCAGCTGCGCCGCATGTCCGGCAAACGCTACATGCCCGTTCCCGGCGACATCGTTGCGGCGCGCGTGCTCGAGGACGGACACGCGGTCGTCGAGCGCGTCGAGCCCCGGACGTTTACGTTGCGGCGCCATAGCGTTGGCGGCCGGTCTAAGACCATGGCGGCGAACGTCGATCTGCTGGTCACCGTCACCTCGCTGGCTAATCCGGCGCCGCGGGCTATCACCCTCGACCAGTTACTTGCCTTTGCCGAGCTGGAGAAAATCGCCGCGGCGGTCGTGCTAACCAAGCCCGACCTAGCCGAGCAAGCCGAATGCGAGAACCTAGCCGCCATTTATCGCGCCTTGGAGTATCCCACGATCGTCGTCAATCCTAAGAAGGGGGAGATCGAGCCGCTCCGCGAGCTCGTCGGCGGCCGCCACGCCATGCTGGCCGGCAACTCGGGCGTCGGAAAGAGCACTATCTTCAGGGCGCTGGGCGGGGACACGTCGGTTGGCGAGGTCTCGCGGCACGGAATGGGCCGGCAAACGACCTCGGCCGGGCGCCTCTATCGCACGGCCGAGGGCTTTCTCATCGACAGCCCGGGCATCAACGAGTTCGGCCTGGGCTCGGTCGACGCCCGAACTCTGGCGCCCGGTTTTCGCGAGATCCCGCCCCTTGCGGCCCTCTGCCGCTTCGCCGACTGCACCCACCTGGCCGAACCCGACTGCGCCGTCGCCACGGCCGCTGCGGACGGTACGATGGCCCCCAGCCGCTATGCCAGCTACCGTAGGATGATCCTGGAGCCGTCCTAGCCTCAAACGGGGGCGCCCTGGACACCCCGCGCGGGCACCTGATATGATACTCGCCGTTCTTACGCTTCCGTCCAGCCAAGGGAGTTTTCTTGCCGAATATCAAGGCCGCAAAGAAGTGGGCCCTCCAGTCCGAAAAGCGCGAAACGCGCAACAAGGCCGCCAAGAGCAGTCTCAAAACGATCTTCAAGCGCGCCGTCGCTTCGCAAGAGGCGCAAGCCGCCGGCTCGGTCGAGAGCGCCTACGATAAGGCCGCCGCCAAAGGGGTCATCCATCCCAACAAGGCGGCGCGCAAGAAGTCGCGCCTCGCTGCCGCCATGCGCCGTGCCGCCACGGCTCCGGTGAAGACGACGAAGCGCTCGAGTCGCTCGAAAAAGTAGCTCCGACCTAAGGATCGATATTAATCGCGAGGCGCGTCGCCGCATCGGCGCGCGCCTTGGGCAGAATCCGCTCGCGCAAAACTCGCCGCAATGCCGCCGGCTTGCGCGTCCGGACGGCGACGCGATAGCGCCACTCCTCATTAACCCGCGCGATCGGATACGGGGCCGGACCAAGCACCTCTCCGGCCTGACTTTCGCGAAGCATCGCCGCGTACTCGCCGGCCCGTTCGATAACGCGCGCCCGGCTGCGGCCCAAGACTCCGAGATATGCCAAACGCTGCGCCGGGGGAAAGCCCGAAAGCTCGCGTTCGTGCAGCTCAACCGTCGCGAAACCCTCGTAATCGTGACGCGCAGCGAACGCAATCGCCGGATGGTCCGGAGCGTACGTCTGCACGATCGCTTCCCCGCGGCGCATGCGTCCGCTGCGCCCGCAAGCTTGCGCGATCAATGCGAAGCTGCGCTCCGCTGCGCGAAAGTCGGGCTGGTTAAGGCCGATGTCGGCGGCGACGACGGCCGCCAGCGTAACGGTTGGATAGTCCAAACCCTTGGCCACCATCTGCGTGCCGACCAATACATCGCCGTTGGTCGCAAACTCGGAAAGAATGCGAGCGTGATCGCCAACTCGCGTGGTGGTGTCCGAATCCATCCGTAACACGCGCGCCCCGGGAAATAGACGCGCGACCTCTTCCGCAACGCGCTCCGTACCGACCCCCAGCTCGCGGATGTTCTCCGAACCGCAGGCTGGGCAACGGTGCGGAATCGCCGATTGGTAATCGCAATAATGACAGCGCAGCAGCCGTTCGCTACGGTGCACCGAGAGCGCGACGCTGCAGCGCGGGCACTGCGGCGAAGCTCCGCAGATTCGGCAGACCATAGATCCGGCGCTTCCCCGGCGGTTGACGAAGAGCAGGCTCTTCTCGGCGCGCGCGAGCCGTTCGCCCAGTGACTGAACCAACGCGTTGCTGAAGATGCCGCGGTTGCCGCTTTCGAACTCTTTGCGTAAATCAATGACGGTCACCCCGGGCATCGGCTGCGCCGTCGCGCGCTCGCGAAGCTCCAACAAGGTTAGCTTTCCGGCGCGCGCGGCGGCGTAGCTCTCCAGCGAAGGGGTCGCGCTGCCGAGCACCAGTAATCCGCCTTCTCGACGCATTCGCTCCGCCGCCACGGCGACGGCGTGATAGCGCGGCACCGACTCTTGCTTGTACGACGGATCGTGTGCTTCGTCCACGACCACGAGCCCAACCGAAGGCAACGGTGCGAAGATGGCGCTGCGAGCGCCGACGACGACGTCGATCTCGCCTCGCGCGCACGCCTGCCAAGCATCAAAACGCTCGCGATCGGAGAGCGCCGAGTGCAGCACGGCAACGCGATCGCCGAACGCCGCCTCGAATCGCTGCGCCGTTTGCGGCGTCAGCGATATCTCCGGCACGAGCACGATGGCGCGTCCTCCCGCCGCGAGCACGCGACGAATCGCCTCGACATACACCAGCGTCTTGCCGCTCCCCGTCACTCCGTAAAGCAGCACCGGCGGATGTTCCGGTTCCCGTAGTGCGCGCTCGATATGCTCGAGCGCTTCACGTTGCTCGTCCGTCGGCGTAAGCAACCCGTCGGTCTCGGTTGCGCCGCGGCGCTCTGTTGCCGGGCGCACGGAACGCTCGGCAATCGCACCGGCTGCAATTGCACGAGCGATGACGGCGTTGCTGAATCCGGCCAGCACCGCTTCGGAACGCGGCATGCCGGGACGCTCGCGCACCACAGCGGCCAGCGCTGACGCCTTCTTTCCGGCCACCGAACCGGCCGCGGGCTCGAGCACGCGAACGCGGTATTCGCTGGTGCGCGGTTCGATCAGCGTACGCCTCCGCTCCAATGTTTTGGCGCGCACCAGGGCGCGCAGATGACGCAGCAAGGCGGCCCGGTCGGCGGCGCGCCGCGCCTCCGGATGACGCAGCAGTTGCTCGGCCGTAAAGCCTTCGTGCAGTTCGCCCCAAATCAACCGGATTAGTCGCGGCGGGATCGAGGGGAAACGATCCGGATCGGGCGCCGGCCCGGCGACCACGAACGAGTCGCGCACGTGCGGAACTGCGTCGGACCGCACGACGGCACCGAGCGCTTCTCCCAACGTGCAGCAGTAACGCTCGGCCACAAAACGCGCCAGGTGTAAGCCTACTTCGTCGAATGCGCGCGGAACTGCCAATCGCTCCAAGACTGCCTTGAGCGGCTGCTTCCGCTCGGCGACCTCGCGCGGCGGCGAAACGATGAAAGCGATGACCTCGCGCGTGCCGAGAGGCGCGCGGATCACGTCACCGACGCGCAGCTCCAGCGAAGCGGCGTCGTAGGTCAGCGGCAGGTCGAAGCGCGACGAGCGAATTGCCGGGAGCGCGTCAACGACGCGCACGGAAACTTTCAGGCGGCCGGCGCAGCCGCCGGAGCACCGCGCGCACGCTGGCGTCGGCACACTCGACGCCGTATTCGACGTCGCCGATCGCGCGAGGCAACACGAACCGCAGCCGTCCGCCTCGACGCTTTTTGTCGGCGCGCATTGCCTGCAAGACCGAATCCGGTTCCAGCGACGTCTGCAGCGGCAGCCCGAAGAGGGCGAGCAGCGTGAGGACGCGCAGGTGCGCGGCGCGATCGAACCGGCCGGTTTGCAGCGCCAGCAATCCCGCTGCCCGTAGTCCAAGGGCTACCGCTGC
>CAZMPP010000221.1:0-4944 GCA_964568035.1 uncultured bacterium | reverse complement strand
GGTTCGGCACGGTCACCGATTCCGTCGTCATATCGCGCTTCACGCCAAAACGCGCAGCGATTAACGAACGCGCGCAGGGCGACCCCGCAAGCGATGCGCCGGCACCACTCGAGCCGGCCCCCACGGCAATCGACGAATCGACCTTCCAACGAGCGTTGGAGCCCGTTGCGCGGCGAATGGAGCGTGTTAAACTTCCCGCTGATTTTCTGCGCTCGGCATTGGTTCCGGACGCTCGGATCGAGCTGGGAGACCTGGCAATGCGATGGGCCGGTATGCCGAATAAGAACGAACGCGCCGCGTTACACGAAGCGCTCGACGCATTGGCGGCTGGGGGCTATTTAGAACCGCAAGAGGAGGGAACTTGGAGAGTCGTACGCGCCGCGGATTGAGCGGTTTTCTTGCCGGAGCACTCGCGGTTGGGACGCTCGCCGCAGTCGCGCGTGCGACGGGTGACGTGCCCGCCATTCGGGGAAGGTTCGCTTTGCTTGAGGGCGCGCCTAAGGTGGTTTCCGAGCTACGCACTTCCTCAGGCGCCGCCACGACGGCGAATCTCAAAATCCGCCAGTTCAACCTGGACGGCTCTTCGCCGATTCTCGAATACAAGATCGACATGGAAATGCTGATGCACGTGATCGTTGTTCGCGACGATTTCTTAACGTTCGAGCATCTGCACCCCGCTTTCGACGCTGCGACCGGCACCTTTTCGCAAGCGTTCACCAAGGAGCGGTACCATCGCTACTACGTCTTTGCCGACAGCGAGCCCAAAGGACTGGGACAGCAAGTTTTTCGCTTCACGCTTCCAAGCGACGGCCCGATCATGACCGGCATGGTGCCCTCGATGGCTTCAACCCCAAGTATTGCTGCCGGCCCGTACGTCGTGACGCTTTCGGCGACGACAATGCAGGCCAACACCGCGCAGACGCTTGACCTCACCATCACCAAGAACGGGCAGCCCGCGCAGGACCTGGGGACCTATCTCGGCGCCGCGGCGCACGTCGTGTTCATCGGCGTCCCGACGCTTGCGTACGTTCACGTTCATCCGCACGTTGTAGGTAACTCTGCGGGCGCCGACGCCCCGATGGCTCAGAATGCGGGAATGCATATGGATATGGCCGACGAGCAGGTCGCTGGTCCGAAGATGAAAATGGATCTCCCCGCGTTGCCCGCGGCACCGTATAAAGTTTGGGTTCAGTTCCGCGGGGCTAACGACAAACTTTATACCGCGCCGTTTACCGTGCTCGTGCAGTAGCGCGAACGAACTGCTTGGCGATGACGGCGGCAAAGAAGAGCAGCGTCGCCAGTAGAACGATCGTGGCGCCGCTCGAGGCCCGCACGTAGTACGAAAGGTACAGGCCCCCGACGGTACTGGCGGCGCCAATAACCGCTGAGAGCGCCATCATCGGCGCGAATCGCGAGGTCAACTGATACGCGGCGGCGGCCGGCGTTACGAGCAGGGCCGCCACGAGCACGATGCCGACCGCTTGCAGCGACACGACGATGGTGAGCGCGAGCATCACGAGCAGCGTATACTCGTAGGCCGGTGACGCAATTCCGCTGGCCTGCGCCACGATCGGATCGAACGTGGTGTAGAGCAAGCCGCGATAGAGCACGACGACCGCGATCGCCACGATAACGCTGAGCGCAACGATCAGCCGCAGGTCCTGCGGCTGCACCGCCAGGATGTCGCCGAAAAGGAAGCTCTGCAGATCGATCGCGTAGCTGCGTTGTTGGCTCATCAAATAGACGCCTAGCGCGAACATTCCAGTGAAGAGCACGCCGATGGTGGTATCGAGCGAAATGCGTCCGCGACGATGAACGAAGCCGATGCCCAGCGCCGTCACGACCGCCACGATTCCCGCCCCGATGTAGAAGTTTGCGCCGCGAAGGTAGGCGATCACGATCCCCGCGAACGAGGCGTGCGCGATCCCATCGCCGATGAACGAGAGCTTACGCAGGACGACGTACGTGCCCATCGTCGAGCAGAGAATTCCAACCGCCAACGCTGCGACAAACGCTCGCTGCATAAACGCGTAGTGAAACGGAGTTAGAAACGTCTCAACCGTCATCTGTGGATTTCCGGATGGCTAGCGTGGGCGGCGTGTGGCTCGTGATCGTGGCGCAAGTGTCCGTGCGTATGCGTGTGCTCCCTGATCGCGCTGTAAGCGCCGGCCTCGACGACTTCGCGGGGCGTGCCGAGCGCGAGGACGCGGCGATCGAGCACCAGCAGCCGGTCGAAAACCTCTTCGACGCGATCCAAGTCGTGGGTCGCGACGAGCACCGGCATCCCCTGGGCGACGAGCTCGCGCACGATTTTATAGAGCGTCTCCTCGGTTGCCGCGTCGACCCCCGTCGTCGGCTCGTCGAGCAACAGCAACTTGGGTTCCTGTGCGATCGCGCGCGCGACAAAGGCCCGTTGCTGCTGACCGCCGGAAAGATTCGCGATGTGCCGGTCGCGCAGGTCGCTCATCTTCACCATCTCGAGGGCGCGCTGCACTGCGTCGCGGTCGTGCGCGCCAAACCGCTGCCAAAAATGCAGCCGTGAAAAACGCCCCATCGCCACCACGTCCCAGACGGTCGCCGGAAACGACCAATCTACCGCTTCAACTTGTGGAACGTAGGCGATCGTGCCCGGCGTTTGGCGGCGCGGTGACGAGCCAAGCACTTCCAGTTCGCCCCCGGTCGGCGAGAGCAGGCCGGCGATGGTCTTGAGCAGCGTCGACTTTCCCGAGCCGTTGGGCCCGACGATGCCCAGCGCTTCCCCGTAATGCACGGCGAGTGAAACGTGACTCAGGGCGATGAAGTCTTCGTAGCGCACGACCAAATCACGCGCCACCACCGCGTCGTGGTGCTTCACTTTAGCGCCGCGACGATGACGTTGGTGTCGTAGAGCAGCATCGCCGGGTAGTTCGAAACGCGCGGATCGGTGCCGACCGAATCGTCGTAGAGGTTCTCCACGACCTTGATGCCGGCGCCTTGGGCAATGGTGTAAAGGATCTTGGGGCTATACTCGGGCTCGCTAAAAACGGCACGCACCTTGAGTTTCTTCGCCAAATCGATCAGCTCGGCGATCTGCTGTGGATTCGGTTCCTGGCCCGGGTTGCGTTCGACGAAGCCCAGCGTCACGATGCCGAAGCGATCGTTGTAATACTGCCAAGCATTGTGAAAGACGATCATATTGCGGCGCGCCGGGGGTATCGTTCCGATCTTTTCGCGGATCGTCGCCGTCAGCTCGTCGAGGCGCACGTCGTACGCGGCGGCGTTGCGGCGATAGGCCTGGGCGTGCTGCGGATCAACCGCTGCCAACGCGTCGCGGATCTTCGCGACGTACGCCTTGGCCATCACGGGATCCATCCAGAGGTGCGGATTGTCGTTCTTGACCGGCAGACCTTGGGTGCAGACGACGACGCGCGGGCTGTGCGTGCCGGCGTCGTGCAGCAGACGGTCGAGCCACGATTCCAGGCCGGCACCGTTTTCGACCAGCACGTTTGCATCGGCAACGGCCGCAACGTCTTGCGGCGCCGGCGCGAAGGTTTCGGGCGAAGCGCCGACCGGCACGATATTTTTGACGGTGACATATTCGCCGCCGACGCCTTGCACGAACGAGTTAAGCGTCGAGATGGTCGTTACGACGCGAATCTTACCCGCGTCGCCCTTTCCGGCGTCACCCTGAGCCTGTCGAAGGGCGTGCGAGCAGCCCACCGTTGCGGCAAGCAGCAGCGTTGCGGCGACGAGGCGCTTTACCGGCACGAACGGCACCGACCGAAGAACTCCATCGAATGACCGTCCAATTCGAATCCATGGAGATTGCGGAGCGAATCGGTAAGTTGATCCATGGCGTCACAGTCGACATCCTCTACGAGACCGCAGTCGCTGCAGATCGCGTGATGGTGATGGTGAGCCGGCTCACAAAGCATGTACGTCGCCTCGCCCTCAGCATCGGTGCGTGCCGTGACGTCGCCTTTGAGGCGTAGCCGCTCGAGCGTCCGGTACACGGTTGAAAGCGAAACCGGCGCGCCGGCGAGCTTGAGGCGTTGATGGATTTCCGCCGCGGAAAGAAAGCGCGGTTCGCGCTGAAGGATGGAAGCGATCCACTCGCGCGGTCGAGTGACGTAATCGGCTCGAACCATTATTAGATTATTTGCGAACTGTTCGCAAATAATCCTGCTGTGCTAGGTCGGGGTTGGGGAAGGGCTAGGCGGTTGGCAGCTAGCGACCGCGTCTTTGGCCTTCGCCTTTACTTGATCGCGCCAGTACTCCGAGGTGTCGGCCCAGGCGGGGAGCGTAAGATTTACGGCCTGGGCGTGACTCTGGATCTTCGGGATCACGTCAGTGAACGCCGCGGGCACCGTGCCGTTCTGCTCGTTGACCACCCTCGCCAACCCCAGCCACGCGTCGGCCAGAATCATTTGCGGGACGCCGGTCGCGGCTGCCGGGCAAGCGGCATTGAGTTTCGCGGTGACGCCCGCCTGGAGGACGAGTGCCGCACCGCTGACCGCCGCGACCTGCGCAAAGAGCTCGGCCTGACGGGCGTCTCTCGTGCAGACGCTGTCGATAATCTCGCGTTCCTCATTTAAGGTGCCGATCAGTTCGGAGAGCAAGCCGTAGCGCTTAAGAAGGGCCGCTTGATTGTTGGCGGGCGGGTGCCGATCGTAATCGCGCACGCGCGCCGACGACTCGTCGGTCACCTGCCCGTTGCAGCGGTTAAGCGCGACGATCGCCGGTTGCGCGGCACCACCGGGCACCGCGGTAGCGAGCGTGGTAAAAGCGACCACGACAAGGGCGGCCAGTGGTGAACTGCTCGTCATATTACTTTGACAGGTGCCCATCCCGGCGCGTACAATCCTCCAGGTTCGCCGCACGACCCGTGGGGATGTAGCTCAGCTGGTAGAGCACTTGCTTCGCATGTAAGGGGTCGGGGGTTCGAGTCCCCCCATCTCCACCAAC
>CAZMPP010000220.1:0-4976 GCA_964568035.1 uncultured bacterium | reverse complement strand
GCAGGCCATCGCCCAGCGAGAAGGCCACGTCGTAGGCCTTCATGATCTCGCAGATCTCTTCGAAATTTTCGTACAGGAAGTTCTCACGATGGTGCGCTAGGCACCATTTGGCCAGAATCGAGCCGCCGCGCGAAACGATGCCGGTGATGCGCTTCGCGGTCAGCGGAACGTAGCGTAAAAGCACGCCCGCATGGATCGTGAAGTAATCCACGCCCTGTTCGGCTTGCTCGATTAGCGTGTCGCGAAAGAGCTCCCACGTCAGGTCCTCGGCCTTGCCGCCGACCTTCTCGAGCGCCTGGTAGATCGGAACGGTCCCGATCGGCACCGGCGAGTTGCGCAAAATCCATTCGCGTGTCTCATGAATGTTTTTACCGGTCGAGAGGTCCATCACCGTGTCGGCGCCCCAGCGCGTCGCCCACGTCATCTTCTCGACTTCCTCGTCGATGGACGAGCTGACCGCCGAGTTGCCGATATTGGCATTGATCTTCACTAGGAAGCCGCGTCCGATGATCATCGGCTCGCTCTCGGGATGGTTTACGTTATTTGGGAGTATCGCTCGACCGCGTGCGATCTCGTCGCGAACGAAAGCCGGCTCGACGTTCTCGCGAATCGCGACGAACTCCATCTCCGGCGTTATCTCGCCGCGGCGCGCGTAATGCATCTGCGTCACGTTGGCGCCGGACTTGGCGCGGCGCGGACGACGCGGCAGCGGGAAGCGCAGCGAATCGAGCTCGGGCATCGCGTCGCGGCCGCGGCGATAGATCGACGAGGGCTGATCGAGCTGTACCGTGTCGCCGCGTGAGTCGACCCACGCTTCGCGCAGCGGCGTCAACCCACGGCGAAAATCGAACGATGCCGTGTCGTCGGTATACGGACCGCTCGTGTCGTACAGCGTGTGCATCGTTCCATCGGTCAACGCAACGGCACGCCGCGGCACGCGGATTGAAGGGCGGGATCCCTCGACGTAAACTTTCATGAGTACCTCCCTACGCCGGCATTACCCGGATCAGGTCTTTTGCGGTCGGCGAGCGCCTTGCGGCTCGCCCTCTCAGCCCGCCTCGGCGCGAGCTCCCGCTGTAACTAATAAGGCCTACTTCTTTATACGCGCATCCGCGAGGTCATGCGCCCGGCGCCCTAATGGTCGCGGCGGCATCTTTGGAACCAACCAGGTCGCGCAATGGACCGGTCCACCCGGTAAGAGTTCGCGAGGCCGCGCGGAATGGTGAGCAGCCCTATGGCCCTCAATGCACCCGATCCCGATCCCCAAGAAACCCGAGAATGGCTCGAGGCGCTGCGAGGCGTAATCGCGGTCGAAGGGCCGGGCCGCGCCGGCCAGCTCATCGAGCGGCTCGTCGACGAAGCGCAGCGCGGCGGCTCGCACGTTTCTTTGGGCTTAACGACTCCGTACGTTAATACGATTCCGGTCGAACGTCAGCCGGTGATGCCCGGCGATCGCGCCATCGAGGCT
The DNA here is from genome assembly GCA_964568035.1 of uncultured bacterium. Taxonomy (GTDB): domain Bacteria; phylum Vulcanimicrobiota; class Vulcanimicrobiia; order Vulcanimicrobiales; family Vulcanimicrobiaceae; genus Cybelea. The sequence continues at coordinate 3,508 of CAZMPP010000220.1, read as the reverse complement.
CGCCTGCGCCATTACGTTCGCTGGAATGCACTTGCGATGGTCGTTCGCGCCAACAAGATCAGCTCGGAGCTCGGCGGCCACGTCGCCAGCTTTGCTTCGGCGGCAACGCTGTACGACGTCGGTTTCAATCACTTCTTTCGCGCACCGAGTGAAAAGTTCGGTGGCGATCTCGTCTTCTTCCAGGGCCACTCTTCGCCCGGCGTTTACGCGCGCGCCTTTCTCGAAGGTCGTATCGACGAGGCGCAGTTGGAAAACTTCCGGCAAGAGGTCGACGGAAAGGGACTCTCGTCGTACCCACATCCTTGGCTGATGCCCGGTTTCTGGCAGTTCCCCACGGTATCGATGGGCTTGGGCCCGATCATGTCGATTTATCAAGCGCGCTTCATGCGCTATCTGCACGACCGTGGATTGATTGAGGCCAGCGGACGAAAAGTTTGGGCCTTTGTCGGCGATGGAGAAACCGACGAACCCGAAACGCTCGGCGCGATCTCGCTCGCCGGCCGCGAGAAGCTCGACGATCTCATTTGGGTCGTCAACTGCAATCTGCAGCGCCTCGATGGCCCGGTCCGCGGCAACGGAAAGATCGTTCAAGAACTCGAGGGCGTCTTCAAAGGCGCCGGCTGGAACGTGATCAAGGTGATCTGGGGAAGCCGCTGGGATCCGTTGCTTGCCGCCGATCAGAGCGGACGCCTCGTGCAACTGATGACCGAGTGCGTCGACGGCGACTATCAAACGTTCAAGTCACGCGATGGAAAGTACGTCCGCGACGCTTTCTTCGGACGGTACTCCGAGACCGCAGCAATGGTCGAGGGATGGACCGACGACGAGATTTGGGCGCTTCAGCGCGGTGGACACGATTCGCTCAAGGTCTACGCCGCCTATAAAGCCGCCTTCGAGCATCGCGGTCAGCCGACGGTCGTCCTGGCCAAAACGATCAAAGGTTACGGCATGGGCGAGGCCGGCGAAGCGCAAAACATCGCGCATCAAGCCAAGAAGATGGAAGTCGAAGCGATGAGGACTTTCCGCGATCGCTTCGCTCTGCCCATCTCCGATGCAGCAATCGGCGGCGAGAAAATTCCTTTCTTCAAGCCGCCCGCCAACAGCGACGACATGCGCTATTTGCAGGAGCGCGTTCGCGCGCTGGGCAGCCTGCCGCAGCGGCGGCGCAAGTCGGGGTCGCTGGTCGTACCGGAACTCTCGGTCTTCGACGCGCAGCTGCAAGGCAGCGGCGATCGCGCCATCTCGACGACGATGTCCTTCGTGCGAATCCTCAACGCCGTCGCGCGCGACCATACGGTCGGCGCGCGCGTCGTGCCGATCGTCGCCGACGAGTCGCGTACGTTCGGGATGGAGGGCATGTTCCGCCAGCTGGGCATCTACTCGTCGGTCGGCCAGCTCTATCGTCCGCAAGATGCCGAACAGCTGATGTGGTATCGCGAAGATAAGCTGGGACAGATTCTTCAGGAAGGCATTAACGAAGCTGGGGCGCTCTCGTCGTGGATCGCCGCCGGCACGTCGTACTCGAATCACGACTTGCCGATGATTCCGTTCTATATCTTCTACTCGATGTTCGGCTTCCAGCGCGTCGGCGATTTGATCTGGGCAGCCGGCGATAGCCGAACGCGCGGCTTCCTTCTCGGAGCAACCTCGGGGCGCACGACGCTCAACGGCGAAGGCCTGCAGCACGAAGACGGACAGAGTCAAGTTGCGGCGTCGTTCATTCCCAACTGCCGCAGCTTCGATCCAACCTACGGGTACGAGCTCGCGGTCATCATTCAAGACGGCCTGAAGCGAATGCTGTCCGATCAGGAAGACGCCTTCTATTACATCACGTTGATGAACGAGAACTACCCGCATCCGGCGATGCCTGCGGATGCGCGCGAGGGCATCCTTCGCGGGATGTATCTCTTGCAGAGCGCCGGCTCCGGCGACGAAAAGACCCCGCACGTGCAGCTTTTTGGCTCAGGTGCGATTCTACGCGAGGTCACTGCCGCGGCCGACCTTCTGGCCAACGACTGGAGCGTGCAGAGCGACGTATGGGCCGTCACGAGCTTCAACGAACTGCAGCGCGACGGCGTTGCCGCGCAGCGGTGGAACATGCTGCACCCCGAGGAAGCGCCCAAAGTGTCGTACGTCGAGGAGTCTCTGCGGGGACGCCGCGGTCCGGGAGTTGCCTCGACCGATTACGTCCGTACCTTCGCCCAACAGATTCAGCCGTTCGTCGGACGGCGCTACGTAGCGCTGGGAACCGATGGTTACGGACGCAGCGACTTCCGGCGCAAACTGCGCGAGTTCTTCGAGGTCGACCGGCATTTCGTTACCATTGCCGCGCTGCGCGCGCTAGCCGACGAAGGCACGCTGCCGGCGTCGATCGCCGCAAAAGCGGTAGCGAAATACGGCATCGATCCCAACAAAGCCAACCCGATCACCGTATAGAAGGGCGAGATGAGCGAGATCGAGGTCCGCGTTCCCGACATCGGCGACTTCAAAGACGTTCCGGTCATCGAAGTTCTCGTCAAAAATGGCGACCGCGTCAAGAAGAACGATTCGCTCGTCACGCTGGAGAGCGAGAAGGCCTCAATGGAGGTTCCCGCCGAGGCCGAGGGCATCGTACAAGACGTCAAGGTAAAGGTGGGGGATAAAGTCTCGCAAGGATCGCCGCTTCTCGTGCTAAGCACCGGCACGCCGGCGGCCGCACAGCCCGCAACGTCGCCTGCGCCTTCCGCAGCGGCGCCCGCCCCAACAGCAGCGACCGGCGCGACGGTCGAAGTGCGCGTGCCGGATATCGGCGATTTCAAAGACGTCCCGGTAATCGAAGTTTTGGTCAAACCCGGAGATCGCGTCAAAAAGAACGATTCGCTGATAACGCTCGAGAGCGAAAAAGCGTCGATGGAAGTACCGGCCGAGACCGACGGGGTTGTGCAAGAGGTCAAGGTAAAGGTCGGCGACAGAGTCTCGCAAGGCGCGACGATTCTGGTAATCGGCACAGCCGAAGCGGCTACCCCCACAGCCGCCGTCGCACCCGCGCAGCCTGCCGCCATCGAGCCGCCCGCGGCGAAACCATCGCCACCGGCCACATCGCCTTCAACGACGGTAGCTGCGGCCGCCCCAACGATCGGTGGCCCGGTGCACGCGAGTCCGGGAATTCGCCGCTTTGCTCGCGAGCTCGGCGTCGAGCTGAGCGCGTTGCGGGGAAGCGGCCCAAACGGTCGCGTCACACGTGAAGACGTACAAGAGTTTGTCAAACAATCGCTGCGCCCGGGCGGCGGTGCCGCCACGCCCGGCCCGTTCGCTAACCTGCCGGCCTGGCCGAAGGTGGATTTCGCCCAATACGGTGCGGTCGAGCGCAAACCGCTCTCGCGCATCAAGAAGCTTTCCGGGCCGAATCTTCATCGCAACTGGGTGCAGATTCCACACATCACCAACTACGACGAAGCCGACGTCACCTCGATCGAAGAGCTGCGCAGCGAGGTCAACGCCGAGCAGGCAAAGTCCGGTGGCCCGAAGC
>CAZMPP010000219.1:0-4990 GCA_964568035.1 uncultured bacterium | reverse complement strand
AAGGCCACTCCCGGTTGCGAACCAAACCAGTACTCGTGCCTTCAACTAGATTTGCATCATACCCAAAGAACGGTCCGCCCAACTTCACGACTTTCGGAACCGGCTTCATAACGAGCGCCTGCTATACTCTGACGCTATCCTTAAAAGGTATGAGCCGAGCAATCTCGTAACATATAATCCTCACCCAAGCCCGCGTTGACCGCATTTGGCCAATCCGCGTTTCCGCGAGAGAATGGCCAGACCCAGATGAACAGTCCGTCCCGACGCATAGAGCTCCAAGGCGAATATGATCTCGCCGATAAGGAGGCTCTCGCGAAGTTATTGGGCTCCCTTCGCGTAGACGAACGCGCCGAGATTGACATGACGAAGGTCACCTACATCGATTCGACGGCACTTCACGAATTAGCCACCCTCCGAACTCGCTTCGCTAGTCACCCAATCACGCTGCGGGTTCGCGAGAACATTTGCCGCGTACTTGACCTTATGCGATTCGATCGACTCTTCGACATCGTTGTCGTAAGCGACGCGCCTTAAGCAGTTGAGGTCGTGGCGGCTCCATGAATGGTGAAGGCAGCCATCCTTCTCAAGCGGCGCTTGCTAGTTGGAACGCTGGTGGAATGGGTAACCTAAAGATGCTTGTCAAAAGGCAGAGTGCGTCCGGCTGATCGAGATCCTTGCCTTTCAGTCGGATTCATGAATTCTACGCCCCCATCGACGTGAGAGCGCCCTCGTCCACGGCTTCGCACGACAGCTTCCGGTTACGGCGACCTTTAACGTGATCTAGCGCTGAAGGTCGTTCCGATGAACGGCGCACCACCTTGGCGCGGCGAAGCACTTTTATGTGTTTACCACCCTGCGCGTACGGCCAGACGTAAGTCAGGGGTCCAGCCCCCGAATCTTCCTGGTTCTTCTTCTCTGCTAAGCCGCGCTTGCGCCCCTCGATGCCAGCGCTTCGAGAAGCGGCGATCCACCAAAAGCTTGCGGGGCAGAATAAGGCTGGCCTCGAAAAAGGGCCGGGTCGTAAATTTTTTCCAAGAGAGCTACGGTGGAGTTTTCAATGAATGTCGAGCGCTTTGTATTCATTCTAACCGCTAATCTCGGCGTTGCGGCACTAACCGCGTGCCAAGGCGGAGGCATCGCTCCAACCGTTTCGCCGGCATCGCAAGTCCCAACGGCACGCATCGTCGATCGTGCCGCGAGCGGCGATCTCTACGTCGCGAACGGAAAAAGTAACTCCGTCACCGTCTATGGCTCCGATACCAATCTGAAATATAGAATCAAGTTGAAGGGCGCGCCGCGCGTGCTAACCTTGGATACCTCCGGTAATATATACGTCGCAGATAGTGGCGGCGCTTCAGGGGAGGTGGTCGAGTACGGCGCCGACAGCCGGAAAGTACTGCGCACAATCACCGACGGCATCAATCGGCCGTTCTCTCTAGCGTTTGACGCCTCGGGGAATCTCTACGTTGCCAACCACCTTTCTCGCGGGCAAAAAGGCAGCGTAACGGTTTACCCTCCGACCGGAACGACGATGCTGCGCGAAATTACCGATGGCGTCAGCCGGCCGATCTCCGTTACGTTCGATAAGAACAGCAATCTTTACGTCCTAAATTCGGGCACCACAAACGTGACCGTTTACGCCCTCGGGGCCTCCACGCCGAAGGAAACCATATCCGACAAAATCGAGCACCCTCTTACCATGGCCTACGGCAACGATAGGCTCTTCGTCGGCAATAACCCCAAACCGGTCAACGTTTATACGCACGACGCAAAGCTCGCGAAGCAGATTAGCAAGGACGTTTTAAAGCCCGCAGCGCTTACGATTGGTTCTGGGAACCTCTTTGTCGCCAATAGTGAGGCCGGCACCGTAACGGCCTATAACGCACAGACCGGAAAGCACTTGCGGACCATCTCCAAAGGCACGGCTTCTCCGACATCGTTGGCACTCGACCACAGCGGTTTCGTTTACGTCGGCAATCCCCCGGCAAATAACGTTACCGTATATGCCCCCGCAAGCGGAGGGGTCGTTCGAACCTACTCAACGGACATCAGCGATCCCGTCAGCCTCGCCGTCGGCCCCCGCTAACCAATCTACCTTGCCTGACCGGTTGATGTCACCTTCGAGGCGAGTCTGCCATCAACGTACGTGTCTATCCTATCGACTCGACTACGCTGCAACAACCAGGTACCGTCAGAGTCGATCCACGTGTCGCTGAAGAATGTAAGCGTCTCGAGCGTTTGGCTTTTGCGGCCGACGGTTACCTTCGTCACCTCCAAAACCTTGCGGCCGACGGCCATGCGTTTCCCAATCTCGCGAGCCGACAGAACCGTGGTGATCTGAGCCGCGTCCTTCCGGTATGACTTCATTCGGTAAAGCATCTGCTTCGCGTCCTCGTCGCGCCCTCGTACGTCTGTGCCGACGAAGTCCGGAGCAAGGTATGCGGTCGCGGCCAAGTCATTGTGCGCGCTAAGGGATTCCCTCAGACGATAATATTCGTCTTCAATCGACGCAATTAAGGCGCATTCGGTCGTCATTGCGCTGCCCGCGTCGTGCAACGGCTTAGAGACAAACATCAGCGGTAGTTGCACGGCACGAAATTTGGCAGCGTATCGCGTTGCGACGCACGTGCAAAACGAAGGACCGTCGCCTGCCAGGCTTGGATCGTTTGCAATAGCCTTCTCGCATTGCGAAGTATACGCGGCAGCCCAACGCGCCATGGCTTTTCTGTCGGCCTCGTCCGAACAGCCTGACGTCAGCGCCACCGCGGCAAGCGCTAGCACGGCCGGGATTTTCTTCGCGCACGGTTGAATTACGGCTGAGATGATAGCAATGCTCCTGTCGCTATTCCTGAGCGCGCTGACGCTGCCTGGATCCTTCGTTCCGCCGAAAGGCTGGGCCGCTGAAACTCCGCCGTCCAACGGACCGGTCGATTTTATTTGGCTCTCTCCTCACTTCGGCGTCAGTGGCAATGGCGAGAACATTTCGCTGACGACTCGTCAGGTTCCGGCGGCTGAGACGCTTGATGCGGAGGTACGTACCGCGATTGACGAAGTGTCGCGCGACCGCACGATAGTAAACTCGCACAGCGAATCGACCTGCCATGGCCTGCAAAAAGGTTGGACGTTCGATGCGCGCCTCGCGACGCCAAGCGGCAAGACCGTCTCTCAGATCTACCACTTAGCAATTGTTGACGGGCGAGCCTATTCGCTCATCTTTACGCATCTCGCCGGTCATCATATCCCCCAGGCAATCACCGACTCGATCCAGTCGATTTGCCCAAACCACAAACGTGCTTCTTAGCTAGGGCCGCCGCGGCATCGGCGTCACTTCAGTTCGATGATCGGAAATCTCTGGGAGTGCTGCCGGCCGTCGCGTTCCCAAGCTATCGTGACGCCGCTACTGCCGCGCACGATCTCATCCCACTGGCGGTAACTCACTAGCTCGGCATCGTGCCCATCAATGGCAACGATCGTGTCGCCGCGCACTATTCCGGCCTTCGCGGGCGCACGCCCCGGAAGCACGTCGCGCACGAGCCGCTTCTTCTGACGGAACGATATGGATAAACCGCACGTTCTTTCGCCCGGCACCATGAACTCGCGCCCCCGAAACAGCGGCGAAAACGCCACGCGGTGGTGGATGCGATCGTACTCGAGCACGAACTGCTCGATTACATCCACGCCAATGTCGGGCAAAGGCAGCGATTCGTTGATTGCCACGGCCGGCCGCACGGCGTAAAACCTCCCGAGTTCCAGCGTTCCATCGACCGAGGTAACTCGCGTTCGCGTGGCACCGGTCTGCCCGTTGTAAACGATCGCCGACTCGACGGGAGTCGAGTCAAAGCCGAGCCCTCGCAGATCGTCCGGCGTCCCCTCCCAAGCATACGCGTCGTCACCCGAGTCAATGAGCGTCGGCAGCCGGCGCCCGTCGATGGAAAGCTCGATCGTCGCCAGATGCCTCTGCAACGTGTATGGCAGCCAAACAGCCGACGGCAGCGGCAACGGCCGGCTTCCAACCACCAGGGTCCGCCGATCCAGATTCAGCGTTAAGTAGTTCTTCCCAAACGCGTTGAAGCCGAGAATTCCGTCGACGTCATCGCCGTCGGCAATCACTACGAAGTAATCGCGCATGGAGATCCCGCCGGCGCTGAGTTCGCGCAACTTCGCAATCGCGTGGTGCCCCGGAACGTTGCTCACGATCTCGGCCCCGGTCGCACGGGCCACCTGCGAGCTAACCGTCGTCACGCTAGCGCCCGTGTCAAAAAGAAACGTATACGGCCCGCGCCCGTTGACCAAGACCTTGATATATGGCGAGCGGTAATGCCCGTACCAGTCGGTGCCCTGCAACGCAATCGTCGTCGGGTTGGCGGGCAGATATACACTTGTTGCGCCCATCACATACTCCCGATGAACGTTCTCGGGAATCTCCGCCGCTCGCACGCTAACGACCGCCAGCGCCGCAACGCAAAGAACTATCCCCACCCCTCGAAAGCTCACGAGCGGCCTGCCTAACCGCTGAGCGCCGCGCGCAGATCCCGCAAGGCGCGCTGCGACGCAGCGTCGCCAGTAAGCTTGACGTTTAAATCCAGCGCGCGCAGTTCGACCAGCGGACCGCCGGCAACGCGCGAAAGCTCGACCGCCTCGCTGCTGCATCGCTGCGCTTCGCGGCTTGAAGAAAGGGCCGATAGCGCCACGGCCTCTGCCAGCTTTGCCCGCGCATGCAGCCGCGGCCACTCCGTAACGCGTGCGCCGGCCTGGCGCGCCGCACCAAGCGCCCGAAGCGGCTGATCGACCAGCGTAAGTGCCTCGGCTTCGGAAATCGCGACGGCCTGCGTTATTGGAAACGCATCGCACCCGGTCTCACGCGCCAGCCCAACCCACGCGAGCGCCTGCGCGCCGTCGCGCCGATGGATCTCGATGCGAGCCAGGTTGGAAAGCACGATGGCGCGGTCGAGCGCGCTGCCGAAGAGCTCGATCAGCGCCCGCGCCTGCA
>CAZMPP010000218.1:0-5020 GCA_964568035.1 uncultured bacterium | reverse complement strand
GCGATGATTTCCTCAACCGAGGCGACCGTCAACGGCTCGAGGTAGACCGCATCAGCAACTTCGGGATCGGTCATAATCGTCGCCGGATTGGAGTTGACGAGGACGACGCGGTGGCCTTCGGCCTGCAGCGCGCGGCACGCTTGAACGCCGGCGTAATCGAACTCAGCAGCCTGACCGATGACGATCGGTCCAGACCCGATGACCATCACGCTACGCCGGGGCATGCCGGGCTGTTACGTTATTGCCGCGCTCGGTAAGTCCCTGGGTTCTCTCGCAGCTTGCTTGACGTGCCGGGGGCACGGGCACCGAGAAGACGCTCGTCGCGGCACATCGTGTGCCGCTCCTGCTGCGCCGCTTTTTCGGCAGAACAAAGTTTTGAACATCACATCCTGTGATGGCCGAAATGTTGGAGTTAGGGTTGCAGGAGTTGTTTTTGCCAGGTGCTGGCGTTGCGGGTGTAGAGGGTGCGTTCGTGGAGGCGGTTGGGGCGATTTTGCCAGAACTCGATGCGCGATGGCGTCAGGAGATAGCCGCCCCATGAATGGGGCCGCGGAATGGGTCCGTCTTCGAAGCGCTGCTCGAATGCGGTAAAGCGTTCGGCGAGCATCTCGTGGTTTTCGATCGGCTCGCTCTGTTCGGAAGCCCACGCGGCGAGCTGATGGCCCCGTGGGCGCGCGTCGAAGTAAGTGTCCGATTCATCCTCGCCAAGCGGCGCGACCTCGCCTTCGAGGCGGACCTGACGGCCGAGTTGCGGCCAGTAGAGAACGGCCGCGGCGTGGGGATTTTCGGCGATCTCGCGCGCTTTGCGGCTCAGATACGACGTGAAGAAACGCAGACCACGATCGTCGAGACCGCGCAGGAGCACGAGACGCGCCGATGGACGTCCCTGCGGGTCGGCGGTTGCCAGACACATCGTGATGGCATCGAGACGCTCCATGCCGCCGGCATCGTCGACCCATCGCGCCAGTTGCGCGAGCGGCTCGTTCAAGGATAACGTCCCAAGCCGAAGCCGGCCAGGAAGGCGACGAGCATTCCCAGCGCGCCGGCCACGGCAAAGCCCAGCGATGCATCGACCGGTTTGCGCTGCAGCGAGGTGATGCGCCCGAGTTGGGCCAGGGCGTCGTGGAGCTGGCTGGCGTTTTCGGCGCGCGCGTATGCGCCTCCCGAAGCTTGTGCGTAGCCACGCAAGGCGTTTTCATCGATCGTTGCCTCTTCGTTCGTGCCTGGAATCAAGCCGCCGTTAGGCGTGCCGATGCCGACGGTGTAAACCGGAACGTGATGCGCGCCCAGCCACTGCGAGATCTCGTCGGGGTCGGTGCCCGAATTGTTTACGCCGTCGGTAATTAAAATAACGACGCGATGGCCGGCCGGCGGCAACAGCTGGGCAGAGAGTTTAAGCGCGTCCCCGATTGCGGTCGCGCCGTTGGGCGACGGAATTTCCTCGAGCGAGGCGATGACCTGCTGGTGGTCGGCGCTGAGCGGCTGCACGACCTCGGCGCTTCCATCAAACGCAATGATGCCGATCTTCGTCCCAGCCGGACTCTCGTTGATGAAGGCGCGGGCTGCCGCCTTGGCCGCTTGGGCTCGCGTCGGAAAGACATCGGCCGACTGCATCGAGCCCGACGTGTCGATACAGATGAAGACGTTACCGTCTCGGGCGGGAACGGCCAGCGTCATGTGCGGTCCCGAAACTGCCAGCACGACAGAGCCGAGCGCGACGATCCACAATGCTTGGAGCAGCCGCGGAATCCAGCGGCGCGGTTTGACCGCCATTTCGAAAAAGGCAATGTTGGAATAGGCGAGGTCGCGCGCGGTGGCGCGTCGCGTTAGCCACTGATAGAGCAGCGCGAAGAGCGCGACGATTACGACGCCGGCAAGCAGTCGTGCCGGATGGTCGATGCTCACGCGGGGAGGCCGAAGGCGGCAGCCAGCGAGGCGGCACCGTTCTCCTCGCGCAAAATCCCGGTGCGCCAGTTCGCCGCGGCAAAGCGGGCCAGCAGCGCGCCTTCGCGTTCGCGTACTGCAGCAGCGTAGGCCGTCCGCTCCCGCGGACCAACATAGGCGCGCAGCATCCCGCCCTCCGCGCCGCGCAAACGGACGATGCCGCCCAACGGTAAGCCGTCGTACCAGGGATCGCGCGCGACCAGCACCGTACAATCGAAACGGGCGCCGAGATCCGCCAAGTCGCGGTCGAGCGCGCTATCCAGATCGTACCAATCGCCGATCGCCAGTAACGCCGTTCCACGCGGTAGCGCGGCGCGCGCGGTGCGCAACACACGCTGCGCGTTGAAATCGGCGGCGGGTGGACACTGCGCGACGGCGTGGTGGGCGCGTCGCTGGAGTCCCGGCGGCGTTATTGCATCGGCCTCGACGCGGATGCAGCGGTCCTCACCGCTGGCCGCACCAAACCAACTTTCGAGCGCTTCGCGCGCCGCGTCGAGCAGCGGACGCCGGCGCCCAACGCGCATTGAAGGCGAGGCGTCGACGAGGCCGGCCAGCGTGAGCGCGACATCTTCAAGCACGACCCGCGTCTGCAAATCGCCCGAGCGCGCCGTCGCAGCCCAGTCGATGCGGCGGACGTCGTCGCCGGGAACATAAGCGCGCAGCTCGACGAATTCGTAGCCGTCGCCGCGGTAGATCGTCGGCGATCCGGCACCCAGATGCCGCGGTCGCCGGCGAGCGCGCAGCAACGCGTCCCGAATGGTCACGGTGCGGGGATGGCGGCGATCATCGCTTGGATGATCCGATCCGCGCTGACGCCCTCGGTGGCGAGGCGATAGTTGAAGCCGATGCGATGGCAGAGCGCGTAGCTCGCAACCGCGCGCACGTCGTCGGGGAGCGCGAAGTCGCGGTCCTCGAGCATCGCCCGGCCGCGGGCGAGAAAGGCCAGGGCCAACGTGGCGCGCGGGCTGGCGCCGTAGTCGATGAACTCCGCGGCCCGCAGCGTCGCGCCCGACTTTGCCGGCACCGAGACCGAACCGGCATCGCGCGTGACGGCGACGAGCTCGACGATATAACGTTTGAGTTTGTCGTCAATGTGTACTGCATGCGCTTGGTCGCGCCAGGAGCGCACGTCGTCCAGCGTCGCCACCGAGCGCAACGGCTGGGTGTCGGCGACGGCGAAGCGATCGAGAATGCGCAGCTCTTCTTCTCGCGACGGATAGCCCACGTTGATCTTCATTAGGAAGCGGTCCATCTGCGCGATCGGCAGTGCGTAGGTGCCTTCGGAGTCGAGGGGATTCATTGTTGCCATCACGACGAACGGATCGGGCAGCGCGTAGGACTGCGGTCCGATTGTGACTTGACGCTCTTGCATCGCTTCCAGCAGCGCCGATTGGACCTTAGCCGGCGCACGATTAATCTCGTCGGCGAGCACGACGTTGGCGAAAATCGGCCCCACCACGGTGGCGAAGGCACTTTCGCGCTGATCGAAGATGCGCGTCCCGACGATGTCGCTGGGCAGAAGGTCGGGCGTGAACTGAATGCGTTTGAACTCACCCTCCAACGCCGCCGCCAGCGAACGGCAAGCCAGCGTTTTGGCCAAGCCCGGCGGCCCCTCGAGCAGAACGTGGCCGTTAGAGAGCAACGCGAGCAGCAGCGCTTCGATCACGCCTTCTTGTCCGACGATGGTCTGGGCGAGTGCGGCGCGGAGATCGGCAGGGCGGCGAGCCTCGATCATGGGAGCGTCTCCGCATAACGCTCAAGCGCGGCGCACGCATCAGTGATGGCGGCGCGCAGATCGTCGTCGTAGGTGAACGCGCTGCGCTCCAGCGCGATCAGCAGCCGGCGCTGCACCGGGTCGTTCGTTTGCGGGCGTCGCAGCACGTCGGCCAGCGTTTCGCCTTCCGACGCGCCGACCATGCGCCACACTGCGGTTCGCACGCGGACCGCGGCAACGCGCGTACCCTCGGCGCGGAGTACGGTGAGCGCATCTTCGATCTCTTGGCGGCGCGAACGCACCAGCAGAACCGGCGGCGGTGGAGGCGGCGTAACCGGAGCCGGCATCGGTCTCGGTAGGGGTTTGGGACGGCGTCTGGCTATCAGCACGACGAGGCCAACGACGATCGCAATGCCGACCACCCAGAAGAAAATCCGCAGCACCGCGTTCAGCATGCCGCGCATCGTAGCCGCTCCGGTCACGATGAGCGGCGGCCCCGCAACCTGCAAGCGAAGCTGATTGGTGTACCACTGCTTGGGCTTACCGTCGCGGGCGTCGACGGCTTGTAGCGTTGCAGACGCTATGGGGACGGTACCCGCATGGTGTGCGACCACGGTAATCGTTTCGCGATACTGCGTCCCGCGCGATCCGCTCTGCGTCTGGCGTTCGTCGCCCAGGAGCTCGAGCTCGGCCAACAGCGGAAGGTCCAGATTGTCGATCCGCATGACGTTCTCGCGCACGTGCAGCGTCACGATCAGGTGGAACGGCGTGTCGACCTGGGGAGCCGTCGTATCGGCCGAAAGGACGAACGATTCGACCGTCAGTCGCTGCAGCGACTGCGCGCGCAACGGCGCCGGCGCGGCGAGCCACGCGGCGAGCAGCAGCGCTACGGCTGCTGCAGCTCGTCTAACCATTGCGCAAAGATGCGGCGAGCATCGAACGGGCCGGGTGCCGCCTCGGGATGAAACTGTATGGCCGCAATCGGCAGCGTGCGGTGACGGAAGCCCTCGTTCGTACCGTCGTTTAGGTTGGTCATGGTCGCTTCCAAATCGCGCGGCAGCGACTTAGCATCGACCGCGTAGCCGTGGTTGTGGGCAGTCACCAGAACTTCGTTTTCGCGCAGGTCGAGTACCGGCTGGTTACCACCGCGGTGGCCGTAGGGAAGCTTGTAGGTCGTCGCACCGCACGCGAGCGCGAGCAGCTGGTGCCCCAAGCAGATGCCGAAGAGCGGTGTGCGGCCAACTAACTCGCGCAGCAGCTCGACGGTGCCGGCGAGGTCGGTCGGATCGCCGGGACCCGGCGAAATCACGACGGCAGCTGGATTCTGCGCCATCACGTCGGCAAGCGTTGCATCGTAGGGCA
>CAZMPP010000217.1:0-5045 GCA_964568035.1 uncultured bacterium | reverse complement strand
AGACGCCTGCACCTTCACCCCAAATCACGTGGTTACAACCCTGCGAATCGACCGAGAGGCCGAGATAATCGCCAAAGGGGAAGGCGTACCCCCAAGCATTTTTGTAGGGCGCACCTGAGACGGCATCGGAGAGGCGCACCGGCGCGCTCCACGTGGCACCGCCGTCGCTGCTCTGCACGTACCACGTGTTCCACGACTTCGGTCCGAAGCGATTGTCTTGCCAAACCAGGCGGAAGTCGCCGGCTTGCGGCCCCGCTACGATCGCCGGACTGGTGCTGTTACCTTTGCTTGCGATTGTCTGTGGTGCGCTCCACGTTTTCCCGTCGCGCGAATGCGTGACGAAGAGTTGGTTGGCGCCTTGGGGTACGCGATTCTGCGCGTAGACGAAGACGTACGTTCCGGCCGAATCGGCAGCAACGGCATCCTGCGCGGTGAAGAAATCGGGATAGCAGTTTTTCCCGTTGCACGGCGCGCCTTCGCGGCTGACGACGAATGGAATCGCGCGCCAAGAACCTCCGCCGTCGGCGGACGTCACGAGTTCGACGTGCCCATCGCCGGTTTGATCGTACCCCGCTTCGCCATCGACGGCAAACCATACCGAACCGTCGGGCGCGATCGTGCCACCGAGCGAGTAATACCAGAGCCGGCGGGTCGTCGCTCGCACCGCTGCTTGCCAGGTCGCTCCGCCGTCGTGCGACGCCGCCACATAGAGGGCGTAGCGCACGTTGAAGGCGACGTAGACGTCCCGGCCGGATGGCGCCAGCGCCAACGTCGGCTTATCGCTGTAGCGCAGCGAACCGTCGAGGCGGACAGGGAGGCTCCAACTCCGTCCGCGATCGTGCGATTGCGAGAAGACGACGCCGGGCCGGAAACCGTCGAGGCAAACGGCGTCGACCGTCCCATCGCCGGCGACGGCCAGTTGGGGATCGTATTGGAAGGGCACGCGCGCAGCGTGCCGGCAGATGCGCCGCGACCCCCTCCAGGTACGGCCTCCGTCATTCGATCTGCGAAAGAGCAGACGGTCGGGGTGTTGCTCGGTCGTCATCTGGTAAACCCATCGGGAGGAAGGGTCGGCAGCGACGACTGGTTCCCAGCGCGTATATCGCAGGGCGCCCCAGCGCTGCTCCGGCTGGAAACCCGAGGTTAAGGCCCCGCGTTGCTCGATTGCGTCCGGTGGCGCAACCGGCGCGACATTCCGGAACTGCTCGCAGGCCGCGAGCGCCAGTACGCCAAGTGCGGCAAAATATACTTTCCTCAACATTTTCATCTCTCGCCCTTAGCGGAGGTTAGTACAGCGTTAGCGGCGGATATCGCCAGGAACTTATGCTATTCACCGGGATCTTCGGCGTCAACGATACATTTATTGTCGTCGGTTACGATGAAATCTGAGTTTTCCGGCAAAACGGAGGTCGGGTCGATGAGTACCGCTTTGATTCGCCGGACCGCGGCATTATCGCTCGTCCTCTTGGCCGCCTCGTGTTCCGGCGGTTCGCAAAATCTCGCCGCGCCGCAGCGTTTCACGCCGCTTGCCGGAAGCGGGTCGAGCCCGATCTCTCACGTCGTCATCGTCATCCAAGAGAATCGCAGCTTCGACGATCTTTTCGCCACCTTTCCCGGCGCCGATGGAACCACCATGGGGCGTGCGAAAAACGGCACTGGCTATGGTTACATTCCTCTTAAGGAATCTGCGCTCAGAGTACGCTGCGACCTGCGCCACTCGTATAACCGCTATATGAGCGACTACGACGGCGGCAAGATGGACGGCTTTAACTCCGAGGGCGGCAGCGGCCACTGCCCCGGCAAGGAAACGGCGCCGTATCAGTACGTCAACCCATCCCAGATCAAGCCATACTGGAATATCGCGAGCCGCTACGTTCTGGCCGATCAAACGTTCCAGACGCAGGGCAGCGGGAGCTTTACAGCACACCAGGATCTGATCGCCGGCGCGACCATCATCGATCAGAATAAGACGACGAGCATTGTCGAAAATCCCGATCATACGCCGTGGGGATGCGACGCGCGGCCGAAAACGGTGACTTCGTTGCTGCAATACACCTCGGGTAAGCTCGTCTTCGAATACCATAAGGGACCGTTTCCCTGTCTAACCTATCAGACGATGCGCGATCTGCTCGACGCGCAAGATGTTTCGTGGAAGTATTACTCCCCGCCGGTCGTCGGTGACGAAGGCGCCATCTGGAACGCGTTCGACGCGATCCAAGCGGTACGTTACGGACCCGAATGGGGCGTCAACGTAACCAACACCAACACGCAGTTCTTCACCGACATTTCGAACAACGCCCTGCCCGCCGTGTCGTGGATCGTTCCCGACCGTAAAAACTCCGATCATCCCGGCGCCGGCTCCGACACCGGACCGTCGTGGGTTGCCGGCATCGTTAACGCCGTGGGACAGAGCTCGTACTGGCCGTCGACGGCGATCGTCGTCGTCTGGGACGACTGGGGCGGCTTCTACGATCACGTGCCGCCGCCGTTCCAAGACAAATGGGGCGGCCTTGGTTTTCGCGTGCCGATGCTCGTCGTTTCGCCTTACGATAAGCAAGGGCAGTCGAGCCAAGGCGGTTATATCTCGCACACGCAATACGAATTCGGCAGCATCCTCAAGTTCGTCGAGGATAATTTCGGTTTGGGCAGGTTGGGCACCACCGACGTGCGCGCGAATAGCATCGCCGATTGCTTCGACTTCCTGCAGAAGCCGCGGGCGTTCAAGCCGATCCCGTCCCCATATTCCCGCCGGTATTTCGAAGCGCAGCGGCCATCGTACGAGCCCGTAGACGAAGAGTAATCCCGGCGTTAATGCGTTAACGAAGGCGCTACGTTGAGTTAGAATCGCGCCGCGGACGCACCGCTCTTCTTGCACCCAGCCGGGCATAGCGCGATGATAGGAGCCAACAGTCCTGGATTTCTTTCCAGGGGCGTTCTTATCTCATATCTAGCGGACTTTTTATTACTCGACCAGGGAGAGCTTCATGAAAGCCACGTCTTATTTCAATAAATTTTCCCTCCGCTTCGCTTCGGGTGCGTCAGCGTTCGGGCTTTCCGTACTCGTCTTGTCGGCGTGTAACGGATCCCTAGGATCGCCGTTGAGTGCCGTGCCCGGGGGATCCCCGCAAGTGACGCGCGCAAGAACAACGCCGTCGCCGATTCCCTTCAAATTCCAAACGGTCGACGATCCGAACTCGAACACGAACGAAGTAACGGGAATCAATCAGCGCGGTAAGATTGTTGGGACGTACGGGGCGGGCTCCGCCAGCAATATTTCTCAGAGCTACAGTGCGGATCCGCCGTACACGAAGTTCCGCAAAATGAACTATCCGGGCGCCGAGGGAACCAACGCGACGAGCCTGAGCACCAAACGCCTCATCGCCGGCTACGTCACCAATCCCAGCTCGCTCAACGGCGTCTGGGCTTTTATCAGAACCAACGGCATCTGGTCGCTGCTCAAAGATCGCAAACAAGGCGATGGCGATAACGCGGTCACCAAGCTTCTGGGAGTCAACAACGCGGAGTACGCCGTCGGCTACTACACGAACAGCTCCGGCGTGGAGATTCCTTTCGAGGTCAACCTCGTTACGGAGAACTTCGTCAATCTTCAGCCGCCGGATGCGAAGAGCGCGGAGGCGACCGGCATCAGCGGCAGGGGAAATATTTGCGGCACCGAGGTGCTCGGCGATGGGAGTAGCGAGGGTTTCTATCTGGAGAAAGGCACGTACTATACGTTCAAGTACGCGGGCGCGATCAATACGTGGGCTTTAGGCATTAACCCTAACGACCAGATCGTCGGTCAGTACAAGGACGCCAGCGGCAACCTCCACGGCTTTATCCTTACCTATCCGAACGCGGGCTCGGCCGGCCGCGTCTGGCAGTCGGTCGACGTACCGAATGCCGTCTCTACCAAGCTTACCGGTATCAGCACCCACCAATGGATATCCGGTTCGTATCTGGACACGGGCGGTCGCACCCACGGGTTCGTTGGGATGCCTAAATCTTAACGAAACCGGCATGGACCGGGGCCGCCGGGAGGCGTCGTAAACCGTTGACGCGTTAACGGTTAATCCACGTTTGGTTAGAGTCGCGCCTCAAGCGGCCCCCATGTATTGAAAGCGGCCCCGTCCGATGCCATGATGAATCTCTAAAGCTACGGAGGATACTTCCTTGCGGCCTCTACTTCGAAAGGTGACCTTGCTTATAAGGTCGCCGCTCTACGCATCAGCCGCGATTGGGCTTGGCATATCGAGCCTTGCTTTAGCGGCGTGCGCGTCATCGGCAACTCCCAGCGCGTTGTCCGGGCAATTTGGGCCGGCGCTGCGGCCGGCAACGGCCACGCCAACGCCGATCCCCTTCAAGTTCCAAACGGTCGACGACCCAAGATCAAACTACAATGAGGTAACCGCGATCAACCAGCTCAGGAAGGTCGTCGGCGTCTGGGGCGGCGGGTCGGGCAGTACGGTTTGGCAGAGCTATAGCGCGCGGCCGCCGTACACGAACCTTCGCAACATGAACTTTCCGAACTCTCAAGGGACGTTTGCCACGAGCCTCACGAGCAACAAGAGCATTGCCGGCTACGTGCTGGACCCTAAGCACCTTCACGGAGTGTATGGCTTCGTCGAAAACAACTTGAAGTGGACGCTGTTTCGCGATCCCAACGGAGCCAAGGGGAAACATGCGGTGACGGAGATCTTGGGCATCAACGATACCGGGTTGGCCGTGGGATTCTACAAAAGCGCCGGCTCCGGCAACACGGAAGTTCCATTCGAGCTAAACGTTCAGAGCACAACCTACACCGACCTCAGCCCGCCCGAGGCGATCGGCGACGCGGCGGCGACAGGGATAAACGGTAAGGGCGACATTACGGGGTATGAAAAAACTTCGGCCGGGGTCAAAGGTTTCTTCCTCCAAGCCGGCACTTACTATCCGTTCTATTATACCGGCGCGCTAGCGACCTACGCGCTTAGCCTCAACTGGTCCGAACAGGTCGTCGGCTACTACGTCGACGCAAGCCATATGCCGCACGGATTTCTCTTGATTGG
>CAZMPP010000216.1:0-5054 GCA_964568035.1 uncultured bacterium | reverse complement strand
GGTCGCCTCGGTTGAGGAAATCATCGCCCGCGAACGCCCCGACGCACTGCTGCCGACGCTGGGCGGCCAGACCGGCCTCAATCTTGCCGTCGAGCTCGCCGAAGCCGGCGTCCTCGAACGTTACGGGGTCGAAGTGCTCGGTACGCCGATCGACACCATTCGTTTGGCCGAAGACCGCGAGCGCTTCAAATACAAAATGATTGAGATCGGCGAGCCGGTTCCCGAGAGCGCCATCGTGACCGAGACAAACGGGGGCCTGGAGTTTGCGCAGCGCGTGGGCTACCCGCTGGTCGTTCGACCCGCGTATACGCTGGCCGGCACCGGCGGCGGCGTCGTCTACGACGAGGAACAACTGGTCGCTACGCTCGACGCCGGCCTCAATGCCAGCCTCATCCACCAAGTGTTACTCGAGACGTCGCTGCTGGGATGGAAAGAGATCGAGTATGAAGTGCTGCGCGACGGCGCCGATAACTGCATCGTCGTTTGCAACATGGAGAACATCGACCCGGTCGGCGTCCATACCGGCGACTCGATCGTCGTCGCGCCCTCGCAAACGCTCTCCGACATCGAATATCAGACCCTGCGCAGCGCCAGCCTCAACGTCATTCGCGCGCTCGACGTGCAGGGCGGATGCAACATCCAGTTCGCGCTCCATCCACACCGCATGGAGTACGCCATCATCGAGGTTAACCCGCGCGTCTCGCGCAGCTCGGCGTTAGCCTCGAAAGCGACCGGCTATCCGATCGCTAAGATCGCGACGCGCATCGCGCTCGGCCAGCGGCTCGACGAAATTCCCAACCCCGTCACCGGCGTTACCAAAGCCGCCTACGAGCCGACCCTGGATTATGTGGTCGTCAAAATTCCACGCTGGCCCTTTGACAAGTTTCCGATCGCCGACACCTCCCTCGGAACGCAGATGAAATCTACCGGCGAAGCGATGGGCATTGGCCGAACCTTTCGCGCGGCGCTGCTCAAAGCGGTCCGCGGTCTCGATCTCGGACGCGAAACGCTAACCGGCCCGCTGCGTGAGTGGAGCGACGCGGAGCTGGAGAATATCGTCCGCCGGCCAACGCACGAGCGGCTCTTTGCCGTCTGCGAGATCCTGCGCCGCGCGGGCGCCAACCCCGAGAGCGCCATCGAAACCATCCACGAACAGTCGGCGATCGATCGCTTCTGGCTCTATGAGCTCGCCGCGCTCGTTAACCTCGAAGAGCGCCTGCGCAACAAGGCGTCCGCGGACGACGTAACCGAGGCGCTGGAATCAGGTTACTCGAGCGCGAGTTTGAAAAAGCTCACCGGCCGAAAAGCGCAGTACAACTCCGCCGCGTTCCGCATGGTCGACACGGCCGCCGCCGAGTTTCCGGCGAAGTCGCCCTACTACTACGTTTCGCGTGGGGAGCTCGACGAGATGCGGGCCACGCCGCACGAAGCCGTCGTCGTGGTCGGCAGCGGACCGATTCGCATCGGGCAGGGCATCGAGTTCGACTACTCGTGCGTGCACGCGGCCTGGGCACTCAAGGAGGCCGGCCGCTCGCCGGTCGTCATCAACAACAATCCTGAGACCGTCTCCACCGATTTCGATATCTCCGATACGCTCGTCTTCGAGCCGCCTGGCGCCGACGAGGTCGAGGCAACGTACCGCGCCACCAAAGCGCGCGGCGTAATGCTTGCCTTCGGCGGACAGACCGCGATCAATCTCGCCGGCGAGCTGACGCGGCGCGGCATTCCCATCGTCGGCAGCGATCGCCGTTCGCTCGACATGGCCGAGAATCGCGAGCAGTTCGATGCGGCGCTTTCGCGGCTCGGCGTCGCGCGACCGGAGGGTAAAGCGGCGCGTAGCTTCCGCGAGGCCCGCGTCATCGCGCGCGAGCTCGGTTTTCCGGTGCTGGTGCGCCCCTCGTTCGTGCTCGGCGGACGCGCCATGGAGATCGTACATAACGAAGCGCAACTAGCCGCCTACGCCGAATCGGCGCCGCCGATCCTTCCCGATGCGCCTCTGCTCGTCGACAAGTACCTCCGTGGGCTGGAGCTCGAGGTGGATGCGGTCTTCGACGGCGTGGAGATTCTGATTCCCGGCATCTTCGAGCACGTCGAACGCGCCGGCGTCCACTCCGGCGATTCGATCAGCGTCTATCCGGTGCAAAGCATCGATGAGGCGATGGAGGAGCGCGTCGCCGAAGTAACGCTGGCGATCGCCCGCGAGCTAGGCATCCGCGGGCTGATCAACATTCAGTTCGTCGTGCATGACGGGCGCCTTTATATCATCGAAGCCAATCCGCGTGCCAGCCGTACCGTGCCGATCATTCAGAAGGCAACCGGAATCAATCTCGTGGACGCTGCGACGCGCATCGCGCTGGGCGAAAAACTGTGCGATATGGATTACGGCACGGGGCTGCTTCCCCACATTCCGTACGTCGTGGTTAAAGTGCCCGTCTTCTCGTTTTCGAAGATGCGTGGCGTGGAGACGATGCTCGGGCCCGAGATGAAATCGACCGGCGAGGTTTTGGGAATCGATGAGACCTTTGCCGGAGCGCTGCTCAAAGGCTTCGTGGCGGCCGGGGTCCGCCTGCCCGGAACGGGCGGTCGCATCTTAGTATCGATCGCCGACGAGGAGAAAGAAGAAGCCGTCGGCGTTCTGCGGGCCTACGCCGCGCTCGGACACCGGCTGGTGGCCACGCCGGGAACGCGTGCGGTTCTTGAAGCGGCCGGCATTGCAAGCGAGCCGATCAACAAGATCGCCGATGGATCGCCGCACGTCCTCGACATTATCGCGGCACGCGCCGTCGACCTCGTCGTCAACGATGCGAAGGGGCCACGCGAACTCACCGACGACTACAAGATTCGCCGCACTGCGGTAGAAGCAAGTATTGCGTGTTTGACGAGTTTAGACACCGCACGGGCGCTGGCGGAGGCGCTCGCAAGCCAGGCTGGGCCGCCGCGCAGCCTGCAAGAGTATCGCAGCGGACGGGCGGCGATCGGACGATAGAAGCACCCGAGCCGGCGCAAGTCTTCGTTCTGGGCGGAAACGACAGCACGTTGGCAGTCGTCAATGCTATGCTCCCGACCAACGGCACCATTGCCGCACGGCTAATTCCATTAGCGTGGACGCCGCTCGGCACCGCCGTCGGAGAAGGCGCCCAGGTAGTGCACGTGCCCTTCGAAGGACTGCTCGACTGGATTGACCGCACCTTTCCCCCCGAAGACGAGCACTCGTTCGGCGGGTCGCCGCGCGATCTCGAGCTCTTAGCGCGAATCGGCTGGAATGCGCCGCTGCCCGAGGCGATCGGCGCCGGGAACGTGCTCAACGTCGAAGATCTTCCCGAAGACGTCGTCGCCGCACTGGCCCAACCGCCGGAGGTCCTCGTGCAGTGCGCTGCCTGCCGGCGGCTCTGCGTCCGCGATCATTTCGTTTGGAAAGAGAAGCAGCTTTGTGCCTGGGATTTTCACACCCAGGTTTTCGGCAAGCGCGGCCCGTGGCATGAAGGGGTGTATGAGGAACGCCACTTCGAAACGCTGCCCACGTGCGCGTACGTCGCCGTCGGCTTGCTCGGCGAGCTCGGCGTCGAGCCCATCTTACGGCTGGGCGCATTGCCCGAGAGCGTCGAACGCAAGATCGTCAACGACGTGCTCGCGGCGGAGCCCGGCCGCCCGCACATGGCCGTGCGCACCGACGGCGGGTTCACGGTGCTGCGCGAGGCATGACCAATCGCGCGATCCGCGATTTGGCGGGCTTCTTCCTATTGCTCTTTGCCGTACTGGCGATTCGCCAGATCTACGTACAGGTGATCGAGGCGCCGAAAATCGCGGCGCGACCAAACAATCCGCGTCACGCGCTGCTCGACGTTGGGCGCGGCCGAATTTTGGCCACCGACGGCACCGTCCTCGCGCGCAGCAGCGGAAATCACCGCATCTATCCGCTGGGCGAACAAATTGCTCAGATTGTTGGATATGCTTCGCCGCGCTACGGCACCAGCGGTATCGAAGGCGCCTTCGATCAGGCACTCAGCCCGCCCGGAGCCGCCGGCGATCCCGAGCAGCAGTTTGACGAGATCGTCGCCACGCTACGCGGTACGGGAGCTGCCGCGCAAGGCGCCGACGTCGTCACCACGATCGTGCCGCCGGTACAGGCGCAGCTCTATGCGCTCCTCTCGCGCTATCCCCGCGCGGCGGGCGTCGCACTCGATCCGCGCACCGGCGCCGTACTGGCACTCGCAAGCGTTCCAAGTTATGACCCCAACGCGCTCAACGACGAGTTCTCGTCGCTGCTGCAGGATCCGAGTGCGCCGCTGCTCGATCGTGCCATCGACGGTCTCTATCCGCCCGGTTCGACGTTCAAAATCTTCACCGCTGCCGCTGCGCTCGACAGCCACACCGTGAGCATGGACTCGCACTTCGAGGATCCTGGCTACCTGACGATCGGCGATACGACGCTGCACGATAACGAAGGCGAAGTGACCGGATACACCGACCTCACGACCGCGTTCGCGCTCTCCAGCAACGTCGACTTTGGACAGATCGCGCTGAAGTTAGGCGTCGACGGTTTTTACCAGTATCTGCAACGCTGGGGCATCGGTAGTTCCCTCGACTTTCAGATCCAGACGCAGGCAAGCCGCGTGCCGCCGCAGGCCGGCATCGTTCCCGGCGAGCTGGCACAGATGGGATTCGGCCAGGGCGCCCTGCTGATGACGCCGCTGCAGATGGCCCTCATCGGCGCAACGATTGCCAACGGCGGTGACGAGCCGCGTCCGTATATCGTTCGCCAAGTGGTTCGCGACGGCGTAGCGGCAACCGTTTCGGCGACTTCAACGCTTGCAAACCCGGTATCGGAGGAGACTGCCGCGAACGTGAGCGCCATGATGGTTGCCGTCGTGGAGCGCGGAACCGGCACTCCCGCACGGCTGCCGCACGTCAGCGTCGCGGGCAAAACCGGGACCGCGACCAATCCGTTGGGACGTTCGCACTCCTGGTTTGTTGCTTTCGCTCCCGCCGACCATCCCCGCGTCGCCGTGGCGATCGTCGTCGAGAATGTCGGATATGGAGCGACCTACGCGGCA
>CAZMPP010000215.1:3527-5062 GCA_964568035.1 uncultured bacterium | reverse complement strand
CCAGCGTGGCATTATTCGGAGTGTACCATTCGTGGTAGTAACGCACGATATCGGCGACTGAGGCGCGCGCCACGTCGGCCCGTTCGCCGACCGGGGTTCTTCCGGCCGGCTGGTTGGGAAAAGCGGCGGCGCGGACACGCGAGAGCAAGTTGAAGAACGGCGAGCTGGCGTCTCCGTCGATCTCGTTAAGGACGGCGTTGCGTTCGATGGCCCAATCGGCGGCGCGAAGCGCGGCGTGCTGCATTCGGTCGGCCTCGATGTACAGCGCGACGTCGATCTTGTCGGCCGGCATTTCAAAGTAGAACTGGGTGTAGTCGTAGTTGGTCTCGCCGTTCATCTGCGCGCCCAAACGTGCGGTGATATCGTCGAGGCCTCCGGCCGAGATCTCCGGCGTTCCGCGGAACATCATATGTTCGAGTGCATGTGCCAGTCCGGTCTTGCCGCGCGTTTCTTGTAGCGATCCGAATCCGTACCATATGCTCGTCTGTACGACCGGAGCGGCGCGGTCCTCGACGACTACGACGCGCAGTCCGTTGTGCAGGGTGCTGGTAAATATCCCCGCGTCGCCGGGGCCGCCTTGCGCTCGAGCCGGCGAGGGCGCGAGCAGCAGAAACGCCGCAGCGCAAAGAGCGGCGGTTTTTAGTGCGGCGCGCAGCGCCGCGGCGGAACGGGCCATTATAATTTAGTAACTCCCAAATAATACGCGGCCGAAGCATCCACCGCTTCCCAAGGAAGGCAGCCGACCAGCTCGCAGCGCGAGATTTTGATATCGTGCCACGCCGCCAGCCGCGCCACCAGCTCGACGATACGATAGAGGGGCGTTGCTCGATAATCCGTGACATTGAAGGAAACCTGCACGCAGCCCGGTGCGCGCGGCAATGCAAGCGCCCGAAGCGAGCGCAAGCCGCCGTCGCGTTCCCGAATCGTTCGCGCGATTGCTCGGGCAGTCACGAGATCGCCGGTGGCGAGCTCGACATTGAACGCGATCAGAATCTCGCGGGCACCGATGGCAATCGCCCCGGCGCTCTCGTGCCGCAAAACGTCGCCTTCGTCGGGAACCCACTCGGTATTGCGGCGGACGTCGGGCAGAAGCCGCCGCTCGTTATGCTTCGCCGCCGCGCCGTAATAAAAGGAAGGAATCCGGTAGCGTCGCCAGATCTCGGCCCCGGCGCGGTGGGCGAGCGCCGCGGCTCCCTCGATATCAGCTCCGCTGAGCGGGACGAACGGCAGGACGTCGAGCGACCCGATTCGCGGATGAACGCCGCTATGGCCGCGCAGATCGATGTGCTCCAGCGCTACGCCGGCGAGCGCCACCGCGGCTTCGAGAACCTGCGCTTCGTCGCCGACGACGGTCAAGACGCTGCGATGGTGCACGTCGTCGCTGCTGCGGTCGATGAGGCGCGCTCCGCCACGCTCGACGGCCGCGGCGGCGGCATCAATCGTCGCCGCATCGCGCCCTTCCGAGAGGTTTGGAACGATCTCGTAAAGCGGCGTCATGCCCCGCGAGCGCGCACTATCCGAGCGCGGCTTCGATC
>CAZMPP010000215.1:0-3517 GCA_964568035.1 uncultured bacterium | reverse complement strand
CCGCGGCGACGTCGGGGACGCGCGACGGCGAGATTACGTGCGCGTAGCCCAACTTGCGCGCCTCGGCTTCGCGGCGGTCGGCCGCACTGACGGCGCGCACTTCGCCCGACAAGCCCAGCTCGCCGAAGGCGGCGGTCTTAGGCGCAATCGGCACGTTGCGAAACGACGATGCAATCGCCAGGGCGATGCCGAGATCCGCGGCCGGTTCGACCACGCGCAGTCCGCCCGCGACCGAAGCGTAAACGTCGTGGCTCCCCAACGAGAATCCCGCGCGCCGCTCCAGCACCGCGAGAATCATCGCCAATCGTTGCTGATCCAAATTGTTGGCTAGGCGTCGCGGCGTACCGTAACTTGCTTCACCGACGAGCGCCTGCACTTCGATGAGCACCGGACGCGATCCGACGATCGAAGCGACCACACACGACCCGCTGGGCCGCTGCGCCTGCGCGCCCAAGAATAACTCCGACGGATTGGCCACTTCGCTCAGCCCGTCGTCGTGCATGCGCAGGACGCAGATCTCGTCGATCGAGCCGAAGCGGTTCTTATAGGCGCGTAGGATGCGATACTCGCCGCCGGTCTCGCCTTCGAAGTAGAGCACGGTGTCGACCAGATGTTCCAGCAGGCGCGGCCCGGCAATCGCGCCGTCTTTAGTGACGTGCCCGACGATGAACGCGGCGCAGCCGGTGCGTTTGGCGAACTCCATGAGCGCCTGCGTGCAGTCGCGTATCTGCGTCACGCTGCCCGCGTAAGTTTCCGACTCGGGCAGCCACACGGTTTGGATCGAGTCGATGACGACGGCCAGCGGCGGGCGTTCTTCCAAGCGATCCAAAATTACGCGCAGGTTCGTTTCGGGGAAGACCAAGACTCCGGCGCCCGAATCCGGGCCAAGCGTACGCTCCGCGCGCAGTTTCACTTGCGCGGCCGATTCTTCGCCGCAGACGTAGACGACGTCGCCGTGTGGCGTTAAGCGCGCGGCGATCTGCAGCAGCAGCGTGGACTTTCCCGCGCCGGGCGGTCCGCCGACGAGCGTGAGGCTCCCCCGGACGATTCCGCCGCCCAGCACCGCGTCGAACTCGGGCATGCCGGCGAGCATTCGCGCGACGCCGGCCGATCCGACGTCGCGCAACGCGACCGGCGCGCCCGCAGTTGAAGCCGTCCGGGTCGGCCGAGCCGAGGTCGGCGCGAGACGGATCGGCTTCTCGTCGAACGAGTTCCAGGCGTCACATTGAGGACAGCGGCCCAGCCAGCGCGGCGATTCAAAGCCGCAGCCGGAGCAAAAGAAGACTGCGCGCGATTTTGCCATGTTTACCGTGACTCGCAACGTTCTGCGGGGCCATCACTTTGCCTAGGCGAAACGAGCGGCCCGTGAGCGTCAATTCGCCGCTGCAAATTGCGATCGATGGCCCGGCCGCTGCGGGAAAGACGACCGTCGCCCGCGCTACGGCCCGTCGTCTCGGCGTCCTCTACCTCGACACGGGGGCGATGTATCGCGCGCTGGCGCACCTGGCGCTGAGCACCGGAACCGACGTTGATAACGCCACCGCATTGGCGCATCTCTTGCGCATCGCGCCGGTCGAGGTCATTCTAGACCAGTCGGCACCCCTTGGGTTTCGCGTCTTTGAAAACGAGCGTGAGCTCGACGAAGCCACGCTGCAGAGCAACGAAGTAACGGCAATTGTTTCCACCGTTTCAGCACACCCGCAGGTGCGCGCGGCGATGGTCGAAGAGCAGCGGCGCGTAGCCGCAAAAGGTCCGGTAGTGATGGCCGGACGCGACATCGGCACCGTCGTTCTGCCCGACGCGCAAGTCAAGATCTATCTTACCGCTTCCGTCGCGGCGCGCATCGCGCGGCGGCGCAAGCAGTTCGAATCAGCCGGCGTGGACGTCAACGTCCATCGCTTGGCCGAAGAGATCGAAGAACGGGACCGGCTCGACCGTTCGCGCGCGGTTTCGCCGTTGGCGCCGGCAGCAGACGCGCACCTCATCGATTCAAGTGAGATCGACGCCATCCGCGTCGTCGACAAGATCTGTGCCATCGTCGATCGGACCGCCAATTCACCGCACGCTGGATGAACTACGCCTTCTACGATTTTGCCAAAGTCTTCGTGCGCCTCATGGTGCGCGTGGTTTGGCGCGCGCGCGTCTACGGGACCCAGAACGTGCCGCCGCAAGGTCCGCTGATCGTGGCTTGCAATCACGTCTCGTACCTCGATCCCCCGGCAATGGGCTGTCTCTGCCCGCGTCGCCTGAGCTATATGGCGAAGAAGGAGCTCTTCGAAATCCCGGTATTAGGCCCGATGATTCGGGGGCTTGGCGCCTACTCGGTGGATCGCCGAGGCAGCGCGACTGCCGCGATCAAGCGCTCGCTGGAGGTCCTGCAGGCCGGGGGCGCGATCGGCATCTTCCCGGAGGGCACGCGTAACCGCGACGGCTCGGTGGCGCCTCAGACCGGCGTTGCCCTCCTCGCCTCACTGGGAAACGCACCGGTCGTTCCGGCGTATATCCACGGCACCGACAAGGCGCTGCGCCTGGGTAGGATAGATGTAGCATTTGGCGCACCGCTCGTGCTTGCGCCGGGGCGGAAAGCAACGCGTGAGGATTTGTCGAAGTTCACGGCTCAGATCATGAATGCAATTGAAATGCTGGCGGAGCGCATCGATGGAAATTCGTAAGGCTTCGGTTCAGGGGTTCTGCTTCGGAGTCGCCATCACGGTCAAGAAGGCCGAGGAGGCGATTGCCTCACGCGGCGACGTGACGACCTTGGGCCATGTCGTGCACAATCCGCAGATGGTGGAATCGCTGGCGTCGCGCGGACTCAAAAACGCGCACTCGGTCGACGAGGTAGACGCCGGCGCGCTCTTCGTGCGCGCGCACGGCTTGCCCGTGGACGTCTTCGAGAAGGCTTCGCAGAAGAATCTGGAGATCATCGACGCAACCTGCCCGATGGTCACCAAGATTCACGTCCAAGCCGAGAAGCTCAAAGCCGACGGTTATAAGATCGTCGTCATCGGCGACCCCAACCATCCCGAGGTAAAGGGCACGCTAAGCCACGTGCCGGGTGCGTGGTGCATCCAAAGCCCGGCCGACGTCGAGAAGCTTCCGCGTTCCAGCCGCGTCGGCGTCGTGGTTCAATCGACGTGGTCCGGCGAAGGCTTCACCGAGATCGTGCGCGCGCTCTCGGCCAAGTACTACGAAGTTCGCGCGGTCAACACCATCTGCACCGACACGCACAACCGGCAGAGCGAAGCGCTGCGTCTTGCCCACGACGTCGAAGTCATGGTCGTCGTTGGCGGTAAGACTTCGGCGAACACCAAACATCTCGCCGATCTCTCGGAGTCGCGCGGCGCCCGCGCCTATCACATCGAAGGGCCCGACGAGTTGAAGCCGCAGTGGTTCGACGGCGTCCACGTTGCCGGCTTAATGTCGGGCGCGTCGACGCCGGGATGGCTCGTCGATCAGGTCGAGGCGCGCATGGAGGAGCTGGCCGCTTCTGCTTGACCTGGCCGAGCGTTTCGAG
>CAZMPP010000214.1:4629-5074 GCA_964568035.1 uncultured bacterium | reverse complement strand
TCGAGGCGATCGGGCGCGGCGTCGGCTCGGCCCGGCTCTGCATGCACGACTACGGCGGTCTGGCCCGCGCCATCGCGCGAAGCGGGCGCCATCTGCTCGTCCCTTTGCGCGGCGGCCATCGTATCGCCGAGAACCTCCGGCTGGCCCGGGCGATGGAACTGCCGGCCGATCCCGACGATCTGCGTTACTGGGTTCCGCAGACCTGGCGTGCCGGGCGGGTCACCGGGACTCTGGGAATCCATCCCGGATCCATGGCCTGGAAAGGAAACGAGTCTAAGCGCTGGCCCTACGACCGTTTCGCGGCGTTGGCACGTGCCCAGGCCGAAAGCGGAAGAAGCGTGCGCTTCTTTCTTGGGCCGCACGAGGTAGAGGAGGCCGCGCGAGTCGAGCAAGATTTTCGCGGGGTCGAGGGAATCAGCATCGTACGTCAGCCGCTCGCGGAAGC